>NZ_JAUDRH010000004.1:0-300000 GCF_030381805.1 Chlorogloeopsis sp. ULAP01 | reverse complement strand
CCTGGCATAAACTAATCGCATCTTCGGTAACTGTGTAGTTACCGTGGGCGATCGCATCTTCTAATTCAGTGACAGTGGAGGCGATTTTAAATTCCTCAATACCTGCTTCTAAATAAGCTCTTTTTGCTGCATCGAGATTACGGTTAGAGATGGCAACTAGCTCCATACCGGGAACAGAATTGATAATTTGATTGGCAATTCCTCGTCCCATAAAACCGGCACCAATCATACCAACTTTAATGGGGTTGCCTGCTTCAGCACGGGCAGCTAGAGCATTATCAACGATAATCATCACTTAAACTCCTTTGTCAACTGATTACTGGTTGTATTCGGTAGCAAAACTCAAAAATTGTAGTTTAGGAAAATAACTATGGTGTGTTATGGTTTTTCCACAATATTTCTCGATAGGGTTAGACAAATTTGCTTCTTATGTGATGTGTGCTGAATATATTTCCATGCTTTGTTCACTATATATTTCAAGCTACACAAAAAACAGATTGGCAATTTATAATTTAGTAACTTTTTGATTCCTTTTCTACAATTGAACACTCCTTAGTTTTGTGTACGATTTTTCATGTAAATATCCCTCCCAATACTTCTCAGAAAATCTGAAAATGAGTATTAGGAGGATATGATTAGTTGCAATCACACAAAACACTAGTGCGATGATTATGAGTGAGATTTAAATTTATTTAAACCTAAAATTGTCTCACTTTAGCAAAGCTCAGTCAAAAATCTGATTATTCTTGTGTTAAGACTAAAATTTTACAGCATTAGCTCAGTGCCTAATGTTCGAGAATTTTTATTCTCGTCTAAGAAGATGCACTACCAACAGTCATCATTGTCATCAAAGGCCAAGTTCTATCTTTTTCAGAAATTTCAGTTACTTCTAGAGGCCATTCAATATTAAAAAATGGATCATCATAGCGCAAACCTCTTTCATACCCTGGCGTGTAAAATTCACCAACTTGGTATAGAACTTCAGCCCCATCGGTGAGTGCTTGATAACCGTGGGCAAACATTTCTGGTACATACAAAGCGCGATGATTTTCCGCAGTTAATTCTACACCGATGTGTTGTAGAAAAGTAGGTGACTCAGGACGCATATCAATAATTACGTCATAGATAGCACCTTGAATACAGCGAATTACTTTCGTTTCTGCTGCTGGAGGAATTTGATAGTGCATTCCCCGCAGAGTCCCTTTTTTGTGGTTAAAAGATAGGTTACATTGAGCAACAGTTGGCTTTAAACCATGAGCCTCAAATTCTTTAGCGCAGAAGGTACGAGCAAAAAAGCCACGGTGATCGTGTTTTTCTTCCAAATCAATAATGTATGCGTCTTTGAGTTCAGTTTTGGTAAAAATCATAGATTAATTCAGACCTCTAAAATTATGGAGAAAATTATCTATCCTAAGTATTTGTGATACACCTATCATTAATCAATTATAAATAATAGGTGTAAATAAGTCTTAGCTAATTTCCTAATACAATACTTTCCGGAACTGCTTCTATTTGCTTACGTGGAAGCAGAATTCTGAAAGCTGATTTACATACTAAACTCAAATAGGGAATTATTGTAGAGATTGTCAGTATGGGCCATCTTTTCAAGGCACCGAAGAAAACTCTCCAATTATTTTTGATAAAATGTTGCAAAACTAATCTGCTACAAAATTCTGGAGAATATCCTAGTTCCATCAGTTTTACATAAAGTTTAGGTAGATCTATATATTGCATCTTAAGTAAAACCTTTGGTTCGCGCATCCAATGACTAAGTCCAAAAAGACTTTCTACATATGTCTCTTTTGTAACTTTTACACTACCGTGAGCAGCACAAAAAGCAGTCCAGTATACTTGTAATTCCATATTATCCAAGCCGGATAAACATTTTTTTACAGCAGACTGCGCCAGTGCTGTTCGGTATATCTGAGCAGTCATAAAACCTACACCAGAGTGATTTTCCTGCAAGCAACGTTGAAATACTGCTTTGCCATCAACACAAACTTCTTCATGTTTAATATCAAAGCAGCGTTCATAAATTATTTGACCAGTTGGTTCATAACGGCAAGAAAAATTGAGAATTAATAAAGATAATTCTGGAGATTCTTTGAGATTCTTTAATATATAAGCAATAGTTCTATCCTGAATAGGATCGTCATCACCAACTGTCCACACATATTCACCTTTAGCTTCATTGATGCAATAAGTTATATTTTTGATTACACCTATATTTTTATTATTTCTATTGACTTTGACTTGGATATCACCAAGTCTATTTAACCATTTTTCAATAATTTCCTGTGTGTGATCTGGAGAACAATTATCAGAGATGATAATTTCACATTCTGATTCAAAGCCTTTGATAGCTTGGGAAAGCCACATGAGCTGGCGATCAAGTAACTCAGCACGGTTATAAGTAGGGATAGCAATTGTCAATAATTTGTTCATACGGGATGTGGTTGTATCTGTAGGAAAGTTGTTTTTGAACCTTGTAATTGCGTCATTGGCTACTTCAATTTCAATTACATTCAAACAAATAAG
This sequence comes from Chlorogloeopsis sp. ULAP01, assembly GCF_030381805.1. Taxonomy (NCBI): domain Bacteria; kingdom Bacillati; phylum Cyanobacteriota; class Cyanophyceae; order Nostocales; family Chlorogloeopsidaceae; genus Chlorogloeopsis; species Chlorogloeopsis sp. ULAP01. Next base: position 297,462 of record NZ_JAUDRH010000004.1, on the reverse strand, counting down.
CAAAACTCAATTAGGTAAATAACATCTATTAGAAAGTGGTAAGTATAGTGTTTAAACTCCTCAAAAAAATGATGATTTTACATAGAGATAATTCCGAATCAAACATAATTGATTCGGAAACTTTAAAGGTTTGTTAGTACCAATTAAGAAGTTCTGCTACTTTTTAGCCCAGAAGAAATCTTGGTCAATTTGTTGGGTACGAATTAGGTACTCTAGCTGTTTTAACCGAGTGAAGCCTCTAGAGAAGAAGGTTTCCTGTGTCATATCAATGAGGTTGAATAAATCAAATAACTGCCTTGCACCCTGCTCGGCATTCCAATCACATTTAAAACCAGGAAGTTTGGTGTTAATTTTCTCAAAAGAAACACGATAGCTGCGATTATCTGAGCCTTGCTCACCAAAGCTTAGTTTACATCCAGGAAACGTGTCTGCAATAATTTCTGCAATTTCTTTGACTCGGTAATTGTTAGTGGTATCACCAACGTTGAAGATTTGATTATGGACGATGTCGCGGGGTGCTTCAAGGGTGCAGGCGATCGCTTTGGAAATATCCAACGCGTGTACTAAAGGACGCCAGGGTGTACCATCACTGATCATCTTAATTTCTTTAGTAGTCCATGCCAACCCTGCCAAGTTATTTAAAACAATATCAAAGCGCATCCTGGGGGAAGCACCAAAGGCTGTGGCATTTCGCAAAAAGGTAGGGGAGAAATCATCATCAGCTAGTGGTTTAACATCTTGCTCTACCAAAGTTTTGCATTCTGCGTAAGCTGTTTGGGGATTGACGGGTGATTCCTCGGTAACATCTCCGTCGGTAGCAACGCCATAAACACTGCACGAAGACATATAAACGAAGCGACGCACACCTGCTTCTTTTGCTAGTTTTGCAAGCCGAACTGAACCCTTGTGGTTAATATCGTAGGTGATATGAGGTGCGAGTTGTCCAGTCGGATCGTTGGAGAGTTCCGCCATATGAACGACTGCTTCAACACCTTGTAAATCTTCCGTAGTGATATGACGGATATCTTTGTTTAATGTTTTAGCTGTTAATTCAGTACCGTTATATAACCAACCAACTTTGTAATAACCTGTATCTACACCTATAACTTCATGTCCCTTTTGCAGCAACAAGGGAGCTAATAATGAGCCGAGATATCCTTCTGTTCCAGTGACTAGTACTTTCATTCAATATTCCTTGGTGTTGATTGGTTGAATTTAATTTTTTTTAGGATGCTCTAGGTACTTGTTAACTTCTGCGGATTGTTTGCGCTAAAAATTACAAGCAACTACAGACTTAAACTAGTGCAGTTTTTAAATGCTGTTGCTCAGGAATTTGTGCAATTATTGCTTTACCAATTTCAATGGAAGAAGTCGCTGCTGGAGAAGGAGCATTGCACACATGAACGGAATTTTGCCCATGAATAATCAAAAAGTCGTCTACTAACTTACCATCATTCATTAATGCTTGGGCGCGAACTCCAGCGTGGGTGGGAACTAAATCTTCTGCTTGGACTTCGGGAATTAGTTTTTGTAAACTTTTCGTAAAAGCTGCTTTACTAAAGGAACGAACAATTTCCTTAATTCCTTCATCGGCGTGTTTTGCTGCCAGTTTCCAAAACCCTGCATAAGTCATAACTTCGGCAAAATCACGCAAGTCAAAGTCTGTTTTGTTATATCCTTCTCGCTTGAAGCTAAGAACAGCATTTGGCCCGGCATGAACGCTACCATCAATCATGCGGGTAAAATGCACGCCCAAGAAGGGAAATTCTGGATTAGGAACGGGGTAAATTAAGCCTTTTACTAGATAGCGCTTTTCTGGGGTGAGTTCGTAATATTCTCCTCGAAAAGGAACTATTTTTGCTTGCGGATCGGCTTTGCCTAATTTGGCAATGCGATCGCTGTGCAATCCAGCACAATTGATCACAAAACGAGCTTCAAAAGTGCCATTACTTGTTTCTAGTACTTGAGTGTTGCTAGTGGTAATAATCTTTTCAACTTTGGTATTGAGTCGCAGTTCACCACCCTGCTGTGCAATTATTTGAGCATATTTTTCGCAAACTTGCTTATAATTGACGATACCCGTCGAAAGTACGTGAATTCCACCTACACACTTGACATGAGGTTCGATTTCTTTAACTTCTTCAGGGCTAATTCTTTTAATTTCTATACCATTTTCTAAGCCACGCTTGTATAGGTTCTCTAAACGTGGCAATTCTTCTTCTTCAGTGGCAACAATTACTTTACCGCAAACTTCATAATCAATTCCGTGTTCTTGGCAGAACTCTACCATTGAATGGCAGCCGTCACGGCAAAATTTAGCTTTAAAACTTCCTGGTTTGTAGTAAATACCAGAGTGAATTACACCGCTATTGTTACCAGTTTGGTGGAATGCCCATTTACTTTCTTTTTCTAGTACTAAAATCCGGGCATGGGGATAGCGTTTACCTAAAGCCATACCGGTGGAAAGACCTACAATTCCTCCACCTATAATTGCAAAATCGTACATTGGTAAAATGGCCCTTCCACAACAATAAATGAAATTTGAGTGATGAATGAGTGATGCACAATCAAGAAGTTAATGGTCAATTCATTTCATCACTAATAGCTCTCTAAACTAGATTTATAGCCTACCATGCCTTCCAAGGAGCTTTCCCACTCTTCCATAGCTCTTCTAAATAATTTTTATCCCTTAATGTATCCATTGGTTGCCAAAAACCATTATGTTTAAAGGCAGATAGCTGTTGCATTTCTGCAAGTTTTTCTAATGGTTCTTTTTCCCAAACACAAGAATCATCTGGGATGAGATTGATTACCTCAGGTTCTAATACGAAATAACCACCATTAATCCAAGCACCATCTCCTTCTGGTTTTTCATGGAAGCTGGTGATTGTGGTTTGCTCTTGTCCTAATATAATTGCACCAAAACGTCCTGGGGGTTGAACAGCTGTGAGTGTTCCTAAGGTCTTTTGTTCTTGATGAAATTTAATTAGTTCTGTAATATCAACATTACATACACCATCACCGTAGGTGAAGCAGAAAGTCTCGTTTCCAATATGTTCCTTGACTCGTTTTAATCTGCCACCAGTCATGGTATTGTCGCCTGTGTCTACCAAAGTGACGCGCCAAGGTTCAGCATAACCTGAGTGTACACTCATTTGGTTAAACCGCATATCAAAGGTTACATCTGACATATGTAAGAAGTAGTTGGCAAAATACTCCTTGATGATGTAACCCTTATAACCGCAGCAAATGATGAAGTCATTAATACCGTGGGCAGAATAAATCTTCATAATATGCCATAGGATTGGCTTCCCGCCAATTTCAACCATAGGCTTTGGTCTGATACTAGTTTCTTCACTTAGGCGTGTGCCTAACCCACCAGCCAAAATCACTGCTTTCATGCAATTGCCTCGGATTTTTATAAGTATTAATGATTGTTTGACTGTTTCTAAACTTAAATCAAGCAACTATTGATTGCTAAATTCTCAAGTATATAATTTAAGCGTATTTCTGCTAATTATTATGAAGGCTGAGTAAAAAAACTTTATTTGACTGTAAAAAAATTAAAAAGCTTGAAATTATAGTAAGCCTTCTTTTTCAGTAATATAAATGTATAACAAAGTAGCTAGCTAGAGTTTCAACGGTTTTGAGTAATTTCACTCTTTCTAATTTAGAATAAGCTAGCTACCAATGCCAATATATGATTTGTTATTTACTTTTTTAGTTGTTCTAATCTAAAAAATTAGTGTTTTGGAAGACTGATTCACACTTATTTTCAAGAACTACGCAGATACTACTGAGGGCTTGTTGATAATTATCAACATCTTCTTGCTCAAGGGAAATTTTGGCAGCAGTCTGCAAATCATTTATTGCTTTATTTTTATTAACACTAGATTCACTGCCTCCATACTGAGCAAGTTCATAGCGAACCATTCCTCGTTTCAGATAAACTTTTGCTAATCGTGAATTAAGAAGTAAAGCTTGATCAAAGTCTGTGATCGCTTGGTTGTATTCTTTTTCAAAGTCACTACCATATTGAGCAGTTTGATAGCGGACAAGCCCGCGTTGGAAATAGGCTTCTGCCCTTGATGGATTAATAGCGATCGCTTGATTAAAATCAGCTATGGCTTTTTGATAATTCAGTTGCGAATCACCTGTATATTTGGCAATTTGAGCGTGGGAAATGCCTCTTCTGATATATGCTTCCACTTCCTTTTCATTAAAGCGCAAAGCACTATTAAAGTCACTAATTGCTAGATTGTAATATTTTTCAGGATCGCTACTAGATTCAGCAAGCATATAGCGAGCATTACCCCGATTAACATATGCTTTGAATTCTTTGGGGTTAGTTTGAATTGCTTGGTTATAATCTGCAATTGCAGCCTCATAATCTTTAAGGTTATAGTGGGCATTGCCCCGATTTATGTAGGCTTTGGCGTATGTGGGAGCTTGTTGGATTGCAAGAGAAAAGTTTGCGATCGCTTGATCATAGTCTTTGAGTTTGTAAGAGGCATGCCCTTGCTTATAGTACTCCGCAAACGTCAGATTTCTACGATTGGCATTGTTGGTATTAGGAGAAATAAATGTTTGTTGAGAGTAGGAATTTTGAGTTAGATAAGGGCGACTAGTAAATTTAACTACTAAGTCTAAATATCCTAATGTACCCAATCCAAGCAAGCCAAGAATAATTGGATAAAATTTGGGCTTTCTGGCAGGTTTGTAAAAAGGAACATTGTGATGAGCAAATGAACTGTAACGATGAATTTGTTGCAATGGAATAACTGGCTGTGGAGCACGCCGATGTTGGGAATAGCGCTTTCTTGATTGTGGGCGGGGTTTGAGATGCTCTTTTGCCGCGATCGCAGCTGGTGAGGGGAAAGGATCGCGTCCTCCCAATCTTAAAGCGCGTTCACACCAAGGGCAAGATTGTAAATGGTTGCTGTAGCGATGTTGGGGGTTAACTTCACAGTTCATTAAGGATTCTTCAGCTTCTGCCAAAGCTAAAGCCCAAGTTTGCGCACTAGGACGCAGTAAGGGGTTATTGTGTCCTTCTTCAAAACAACGCACAAACAGATCCTGCAAACTGGGATGCAGAATTTTCCAAGCAGGTGCGATTGGAGTAGGAATATAGGGTACAGAATGATTCTTACTGTAAGTGAAATGACCACTTGCTATGCGAGCTTCGTAAGGAGGTGGTTCACCTGCGCCTGTGTAAATACCAGAAAATGGATGCGTACCCTCCATTAACAGTTGGAATATTAGTACTGCTAAACCAAATAAGTCATGGGGAATAGCGCGATCGCAGTGAGCGAAAGTTTTATTTTGTAGTTCTGGTGGGGTAAATTCTGGTTTACCAACAGGACAACGGTAAACGAAATCGTTGTCTGGATCGCTTACTTGGAATGAGTCTGTGTCTACAACTGTCACCAAAGCTGTATCGCTGACAAGAATATTTGACTCATTCACATCACCAACACAGTATCCACTGGCATGCAAAGCTGCAAAAGCAGCTGCTAGGTTGCGAGCGGTGCGAAGCAAGTATTGGTAGCTAAATAGAGGACAGTGCTCTCGACGAGTTCTGGGATTGTAGAAATCGATGATTGGACGCATTCCCCGAATGCGCGGCATTAGAAAACCAATAATGCTGTCACTACTATCTTTTGCTCTTAACAACTCCAAAGGCCAAGCAATCGAAATGTGTCCTAAGCTAGCTGTTGGGTTTTCTGGTGGGTGAGAGAGCATCACCTCAAGTTTGCGAGCTTGTTGCTCTGATGGCTTGTGATAAACTTTAGCCACTAAGTTGGCATCAGTTGGCACTGTATAAATACAGGCTTCACCACCACGCCCTAAACTGACAGTGAGATTGAGAGGAATTAATGTTTGGTTGGGAAGACAACGTAGTACCTGCATAATGATGTTTATCTCGATAAGTAGTTGGGGATAGGTTGACGAAACTCTCGAAGGCTTGGAGAGATAGTCTTGTGATTATTAGTTAATCAGTTAGCGCTGCTACGATCAGGGTCAAATCATCGTCTGTCCTTTGCGCGATTCGCTCTGAACGCAAAAACTTTACCAGTTGCTCTTTCGCCACTATTTTGTCGTCAGCGTTAGCAACAAAGTCAAACAAAGGAAGGAAGAAAGGTTTGTGAGGGGCGCTGATAGCCATGTTCATCGCTAACCATTGAAGTCCATCAGTAATAACACCGAGATTAACTACAGATTGACGTAATATTTTCACTTGTACTCTTTCTATGGCACCAGGTGAAACCAAAAAAGTGGTTTCATTCATGTATTCTCCGTTGTCAGGAGTGGTAAGTGCGCTCAGATTGCCCATACTATCCTTCACTACTGCCACGCCATCTCCGATTTGTGCAACTGCCACAAGTCCCGGAGTCGCAATTACAACAATTAATGTACTTGCCAAATCGTGTGGCTTTTTGTTGCAGGCAACAGCCTCCTCTTCCACGGCGGTTTTGGCGGTTAATATGGACTCCATTAGAAGCGATCGCACTACAGCGTCATCTTCAAGTGCAGCCTGATTAGTTTCTTTTCGAGATATAGTTTCGACTGCGGTTTCTGTCGCAACCATCGCCCCAACCTTACCTAGAATGGCAGATCCAGCACCATCTGCTGCTGCCACCACTAAAACATTATCTGGCAATATTAAAAAATGGTGAGCATCCTGACACAGCTGCTTATTTTTTATGTGACTTGTACCGCATACTGATGCGGCGACTACCCGCCATTGAGGTATTTTAATTGAAGTTTTCATAAAGCCATTTTCCGACAGCTGTGTGAGTGTAAGCAGGAAATCTCAATTAAACAGAACCCCAACCAATTGGAGGTAGCGCCACTTGTTCGTCTACTTTTGAATGGGAAACTGCTGACATACTCGCAGATAGCCAGACAAACAACTCTACAAAATTTAATCCATTTAGCTTTAATGGAGTACGGACAGCAATATTACTTAACCGTGTCATATTGGCATTTTCTACACCTACTGTAAAAAAAGCCACTTTTTTGTTGGCCTCATCTACTTGCAAACGCTTCGTAGCTTGCTCTATGATGTTATCTGACTCGCCTTGCGGTTCTCCGTCAGTGATCATAAATACCCAAGGACGATAATAAGCAACACCGTTACTGCGATACTGAGCTTTGCGCTCTTGAATCATGTCTAGGGCTTTATGGATTCCAGAACCCATGTTAGTTAAGCCTTGGGCAGTTAATATGGGCGGATTAAATTGATCCGCTGTCACAAAGTCTTGTACAACATTGACATGACTATCAAAGGTGACTATTGCTACTTCAACCCTCCTGGATGCCAAGGAATTTTTAATTAATTCATCCTTAAAACTCAGTAACCCCTCATTCAATGCATTGATTGGTATTCCTTGCATTGAACCGGATGTATCGAGTAGCAGCACACAAGGACAACGTGGCTCAGGATTTTCGGCAAATTCAACTACTTCATCAAGTTTTAATGTATCTTGCATAACTTCTCTTGTTATGTCGAACTCCAAAGATTTGTTTACCTATTGTTCAGAGTATTATAGTCTCCAGTACTGCTAAACCTCAGATAGTATATATGGTTCAGTAGATTGGTTACTATACAATGAAACAAGTCGCTGCTACCAGAATACGCACAACTTCTCAAAAATCTTCCCTAAGACTTAGTTAATAGTTTAAGAAGGGAACCTGCCAGAGGCTGGCATTACTGTAGAAGTGCTGATAAAAAATTTATACATTATTAAACTAGAATACTATAATTACGTACCTTTGCTGACGTATTCTCTTAAAGATTTCGTGTAGAACAGTAATATTTTAGATGAAATCCATTAACAGAATTAAACAATCGATACTATCACCAAAACCTAAAATAAAAATAGAATTAACCTTCATCAAAAAATACTTAAAACTACTTACTTTAAACTTTATAAAAATTTTAATAAAACTAGCACAGTTCAGATTTGATAACACCTCGGCTATGCTATGGAAATAAAATTGATTTATAAAAATGAATAATTTAACTCGAAATACAATATCTTTTACTATGGCAAACCTATAAAGTTTGTTCTGAATAACCATGAATTTTTATAGTGATGAATAAATACAGCACATTTACAAAATTCTATTAATTCAGTTCATCACAACAACTATCTGGTTTTGATGGCGGTTCTTGTTTAAAGCATTAAATAACTCATTTTTTTGGGTAATTTTTCTAGATCAGGGCAAAATCACCTATGCTACTCGTTTAATGATAGCTTTTGTAGGTAAGTTACTTACGTCGCTTTATTCATCACATTTCGACCTTAACTTGTGACACTCGTTTCTATATTGTCTGATATTTGAATCAAACTCAGTTTATTGTTAATCAACAGAACGTTACAGCAGTTTTCCGGAAGAATTATGTCTCCCTTCGTCTCTCTCCAAAGAGAAACCCCAGCCCTAACCTTGCCCGCAAGTGAGGAGGGGAATGAATAATATTGCTTGTTGTATTTGGTGAGGAACTTCAGCGATTAGTTCTAGAATAGTCATTGCATTCTGATTTCAGCTCTGATTTCGCACAAGCACATATTCCATGCGTATTTCTATTAAATGGCTGCGGGAACTAGTCGAGGTAAAGCTCAACCCGGAAGATTTAGCAGAAACTCTGACAATGGCGGGGTTTGAAGTTGAAGATATTGAAGATCGCCGCACTTGGGCAGATGGTGTTGTTGTGGGAAGAGTGCTTGAGCGCCAACCCCACCCCAATGCTGATAAATTAAGTGTTTGCCAAGTTGATGTTGGCACAGGTGAGACTTTAAATATCGTCTGCGGTGCTCCCAATGTCCGAGCAGATATTTATGTGCCAGTAGCAACAGTAGGCACTTATTTACCAAATATTGATTTAAAGATTAAACCTGCAAAACTGCGTGGTGTTCCGTCAAATGGCATGATCTGCTCTCTAAAAGAACTGGGTTTGCCTAGCGATGTAGATGGAATTCATATTTTTACCCAAGAAAATTTGCCACTGGGTAGTGATGTGCGATCGCTATTGGGTTTAGATGATGTGATTTTAGATGTGACTGCTACTGCTAACCGCGCTGATGCTTTAAGTATGGTAGGTATAGCGCGGGAAGTAGCAGCCCTCACAGGTGCAAAATTGACTATTCCCGAACCTGATGAAGCATCGGTTCCCCAAGGCGCAGGCAATTTAGCGATTAAAGTAGCTGATACGCAAGCTTGCCCCGCTTATATTGGCACAGTCATTAAACAAGTTAAAATTGCTCCTTCTCCAGAATGGCTGCAACAACGGTTGCGGGCTGCGGGAGTACGACCGATTAATAATGTAGTAGATATTACCAACTATGTATTGTTGGAATGGGGACAACCACTACATGCCTTTGATTGTGATCGCCTACAATCAGTTACTGGAGGCGAAAAATTAACCATTGGTGTCCGCTTTGCCAATGCAGGAGAATCTCTGAAAACTCTAGATGGGCAAACTCGCACTCTCTCCACCCAAAATTTGTTAATTACTGCCAATGATAAACCTGTTGCTTTAGCAGGAGTAATGGGCGGTGAAGCAACGGAAGTCCATGGAAATACGCAAAATCTAGTATTAGAAGCTGCACTATTTGATCCCGTAGCGATTCGTCGTTCTTCTCGAAGTGTGGGGTTAAGAAGCGAGTCTTCATCCCGATACGAGCGGGGCGTGAATAGCGCTGGATTGGAAATAGCTACACGCCGCGCCTTATCCCTACTAACGGAACTTGCTTTTGGAAAGCTTGTGACTCAGGAAATAGCCGATACCCGCCCCGATCCATCAACTTGGACACGTTCGATAGAATTGCGTTTAGATCGAGTTAATCAGGTGTTAGGGCCTATTGATTTGGGAGAAAAAAACGGAGAATTACAAAGTGAAGATGTAGAGCGCATCCTCACTGCCCTATCGTGCCAACTCACTCCTATAGAAGAGCGTACTTGGATGGTAACAGTACCACCCTATCGTTATCGGGACTTGGAGCGAGAAATTGATTTGATTGAAGAAATCGCCCGCCTCTACGGTTACGATCGCTTCTGCGATACTCTGCCAGAAAAGTCAGAAGCAGGCTATTTACCTTTTGAACAAGAAATGTTGCGCAAATTGCGCGCTGCCTTTCGAGCCAAAGGTTTGACAGAATTAATGCACTACTCCTTGGTAAAACCGGGAGAAGATAGACAAATAGTGCTAGCCAACCCTTTATTTGTAGAATATTCAGCGCTACGAACCGATTTAATTTCCGGGTTGATTGATGCTTTTCAATACAATTTAGAGCAAGGCAACGGCTCTCTCAATGGTTTTGAAATTGGGCGTATTTTTTGGCAAGAAGAAAATGGATTGCAAGAGGCAGATGCCCTAGCCGGAATTATGGGAGGCGATCCTACATCTAGCAAATGGATAAGAAGCGGGCGCGAACAACCCATGACATGGTTTGAAGCCAAAGGCATACTCGAAAGCGTATTTCAACTCATGGGCTTGCAGGTGGAATATCAACCCGATTGCCGCGATCGCCGCTTACACCCAGGGCGCACCGCTTCCCTATGGCTGGGAGGTTCTAGATTGGGTGTGTTTGGACAACTGCATCCCCAACTACAGCGAGAAAAAAATTTACCAGATGCAATTTCCATATTCCAGTTGGATCTAAATGTGTTGTTGGATGCGCTTGATCAAGATGAAATTCTTGTTCCTGCTTTCAAGCCTTATTCTACTTATCCAGCTACCGACAGAGACATTGCCTTTTTCGCACCAGTGAAAGTGACAGTTGCAGAAATTGAAAAAGTTATTACCAAAGTTGGCAAAGATTTGCTGGAGTCTGTGGAATTGTTTGATGAGTATCACGGCGAACACGTACCTCAAGGGCAGCGGAGTTTAGCATTCCGCTTAATCTATCGAGCCAGCGATCGCACTCTCACCGATGCAGAAGTAGAACCCGTGCATCAAAAAGTCCGCGATACATTGGTGGAGAAATTTGGCGTCTCTTTGAGAAGTTAATCAGAATGCTAATAGCTAATAGTTAATTGTTCGTTGCTATTAACCATTAGCCATTAGCAATTAGCCATTAACATTAACCATTAACAATTAATTATGCCAAAATACGTAATGTGGGGAAGTTACTGCGAAGATGTACTTGAAAAACGCGCTCCTTATCGTCAAGTACATTTAGATGGATTAGCAAAACAGAAAGAATCTGGTGTATTAATTACTATTGGTCCTACCCAAGATTTAACCAAAGTTTTTGGCATTTACGAAGCTCCAGATCAAGACACAGTGCGCCAATTAGTAGAAAATGATCCTTACTGGAAAAACGGTGTTTGGACTGAATACACAATCAAAGAATGGATTCAGGCTTTTTGATAAGTCTGAAACTTACTGAAACTTAAATATCGCCGCGATAGAGTAAATACACTTTTGGCAAACCGTTAGAAATGCTTGGAACTTTTAAGCGATTCCAGATTCTAAAAATCAGGCTATGTATTTAGCCCAAATGGGTGATGGCACAAGAGTATGCTACAAGTATTATGAAGTAGTGTTCACTCAGAAAAACTTTGCTGTTGTTTATCCTCAAAACGTGGGACAAAGCAACACAATTTCAACTTTGACTGTCCTCTGATTGGGTAAATTAGTTGAGGAACGTAGATCTATGAATAAGATTTTCAAGCGCGCACTCATACCTAACCTGATGGCTGCCAGCTTAATGGGTGTTAGCTTATTTCCTGCTCAACCTGCATCTGCTGATGAATACATCCTCCAAGATACCGTGATCGGAGCCGGCGCTGGTATTTTATCTGGTGCGATTAGAGGGCGTGGTAATGTAGTCAGAAATGCAGCTAAAGGTGCTACTGCTGGTGCTGCTGTCAACACTGTTCATGGCACTAGACGCCAACCTCAAAACCGTAGAAACCGTAACTTAGTTCAAGATCTGGCAGCTGGTGCAGCTACGGGTGCAGCAACTAGTGCTATTCTTAACGGAGGCAAAGATGTTGTTGGTGGTGCAATTGATGGTGCAGTAGCAGGTGCAGCTATCAATATTCTGACCAATGGAAAAAGACAGTAACTAAAGTTAGTTTCCATTTCAAGTACGAATTACGTGCTGACAGCAAAACTCCAATGCCTCTGAAACATTGGTCGTTTGCTGGGGATAATTAACCTCTGGGCGACTAATCACCACTAAAGACACATCTAACTCTGCTGCCACTTTTTGCTTGACGTCCTCTCCTCCCGCCTGCCCAGATGCTTTAGTAACAACTAAAGAAATGTTCCACTGTCGCCACAGTGCCTTTTCTAAATCAACTGAGATGGGAGGACGCAAGCAAATTATTCGATCTGTTGTAAATCCTGCCTTAAAAGCTGCTTCTAAAGCTGTCACCGAAGGAAGTAGCCTTGAGAACAAAATTGCTCGCTCCTGCCAAGGCTGAAATAGATGCAACTGTCTATAGCCTATAGTCAATAGCACTCGTTGATTTTCTAAGTAGTTTCCACATATTAAAGTATTAAAGCTATCTAAAGAAATAATTTCCCTTCTTTCCCTCTCTTCCAAAACCGGGCGTTCGTAGCGTAAATAGGGGATTTGTAATTTTTGACAGACAGCGATCGCACTTTGAGATATCTCCACCGCATAAGGATGGGATGCATCCAAAACCGCAGTAATTTGGTGTTGATACAAGAATTCATTAAGATTTATAAAATTTAAACGCCCTACCCAAACTTGCAATGGTGCTACATTTGGGTAGAGCGATCGCGCTGCTTCTGTGGTGACAGAAACAATACACTGAATTTGAGAGTGGGCGATCGCTTTTGCTAATACAGCACTTTCAGCAGTTCCACCAATTATCCAAATTCGCCCCACTGCCCTACTCTCATAACTAGAAATTGACAATTAGCCTTTAACCTTTGAGAGCCTTTCTAAAGTTTTGACGATAGGATTTATTACTAATATACAGAGCAGGCCACAGTAAGGATAAACTCAGGCGATTGCTAAGGCTTTGGTTGAAATTAGTTTTTCTAAATCCACTCCAGAACTTCCACACGCCAGCTGCGTAACCTACTATCACTACGATACCTATTAACTCTCCCATTCCAATTAACTCCACAAAAAAATTTGAGTTAAGCATTCCCACACTACTGTGGTATTCCATCACCAACATTAATAAAACATACTTAAACACCGTAGTTCGGCATTTCAGTCAATTTATAAACCTCTATACCCCAGTTTAAATCAGCCTTCCCCTGAGTAGCGAGGGGAGAGGGAGAAATAGGGGCAGTGCCTTGGGAGCGCCCTAGAGAGTGGGTGAGGAAGATAGGGAAGATAGGGAAGAATTCTTCTCCGTGTCCCCGGATCTTTTTGTCTCCATGTTCTCCTGTTCCCTATCCCCTACCAAACAAGCTAGTGTGGAGAGTAGTTTTACTTACGTCTTCCTAGATGCATCTTGTGGAAGTTCCTCAAATTTCAACATCCGTAGGAGACTAAAGAAAGAAGAAAAAGTTTATCTGATTGGTCTTAACGCAGCAAGTGGTGCAAATAGCTCAAGGAGGATTGTATGCGAGCAGTACTGATGGCAGGAGGATCGGGAACGCGACTTCGTCCGCTAACTTGCGATCTCCCGAAACCGATGGTACCAATTCTAAACCGACCGATTGCCGAACATATTATTAATCTTCTCAAACGACACGAAATCACAGAAATAATTGCTACACTGCATTATTTACCTGATGCTTTACGGGATTATTTTCAAGACGGTAATGATTTTGGCGTACAAATTACTTACGCTGTAGAAGAAGATCAACCTTTGGGTACTGCTGGCTGCGTGAAAAATATTGCCGAACTTTTGGATGAAACATTTTTGGTAATTAGTGGAGATAGTATTACAGATTTTGACCTGAGTGCAGCAATTGAATTTCACAAACAAAAAAAATCAAAAGCAACTTTGATTTTAACCCGCGTTCCCAATCCAATTGAATTTGGAGTCGTAATTACTGATGAAGAAGACAGAATTCGCCGTTTTTTAGAAAAACCTTCTACTAGCGAAATCTTTTCTGATACTGTTAACACCGGCGCTTATATTCTAGAACCAGAAGTTTTAGAGTACTTACCCGCTAATCAAGAATCTGACTTCTCTAAAGATTTATTTCCGTTATTACTAGAAAAAGGCGAGCCAATGTATGGTTACATCGCTAAAGGCTACTGGTGCGATGTTGGTCACTTAGACGCCTATCGAGATGCTCAATATGATGCTTTAGATCGGAAAGTGAAACTTGACTTTCCTTATCAGGAAATTTCTCCAGGCTTATGGGTTGGTCAAAATACTTATATAGACCCCTCTGCTATAGTTGAAACTCCTGCCATTATTGGTGACAATTGTCGCATCGGTGCCAGAGTTAATATTGAAGCAGGAACCGTAATTGGAGATAATGTCACCATCGGCGCTGATGCTAATCTCAAACGCCCAATTGTTTGGAATGGAGCAATTATAGGCGATGAGGCACATTTGTCGGCTTGTGTGATTTCTCGTGGTACTCGTGTAGATCGTCGTGCTCATGTATTGGAAGCTGCTGTAGTCGGTTCATTATCAACCGTAGGAGAAGAGGCCCAAATTAGTCCGAGTGTACGAGTCTGGCCAAGTAAAAAGATAGAGTCTGGGGCAATTTTAAATATTAATTTAATTTGGGGTAACACTGCTCAACGTAACTTGTTTGGACAACGGGGTGTACAAGGATTAGCGAATATTGATATTACCCCAGAATTTGCGGTGAAGTTGGGTGCTGCCTATGGTTCGACTTTGAAACCTGGTTCTAAAGTCACAGTTTCGCGCGATCAAAGAAATATCTCTCGGATGGTTACCCGATCGCTAATTGCTGGTTTGATGTCGGTGGGTATTAATATTCAGAACCTGGATGCTACAGCTATCCCGATCGCGCGGACAGTTATACCAACGATGGGAGTAGCTGGCGGTATCCACGTGCGGGTGCATCCCGATCGCCCAGATTACATTTTGATCGAATTTTTGGATGCCAAGGGTATTAATATTTCCAAAGCCCAAGAAAAGAAAATTGAAGGAGCTTACTTCAAAGAAGATATGCGGCGATCGCTCATTCATGAAATTGGTGATGTTGCCTATCCCAGCCAAGTAGTTGACATTTATTGCACAGCTTTTGAAAAGCTCTTACACATTGATACACTGCGTAACAGTCGTGCCAAAGTGGTAATTGACTACGTTTATGCCGTGTCTGGTGCGGTGCTACCGCAAATGTTAGATAAATATGGGGCAGATGCGGTAGTACTTAATGCTAGTCTCAATAAAACAGCAGTGTCTACTACCGATCGCGAAGCCCTACTGGCACAGTTAGGGCAGGTAGTGGAGGCATTGAAAGCTAACTTTGGTGTTCAAGTATCGGCGAATGGTGAACAACTGATTTTAGTCGATGAATCTGGCATACCGATTCGTGGCGAAATGTTAACAGCACTCATGGTAGACATGATCTTAACTTCTAATCCTAGAGGGACAGTCGTTGTACCAGTGCATGCATCCAGCGCTGTAGAACAAATTGCCCGTCGCCACGATGGCAGAGTGATTCGCACCAAGGCAAATCCCACAGCACTGATGGAAGCAAGTTACAAAACTACAAATGTAGTTTTGGGAGGTAGTGCAGACACGGGTTTCATTTTCCCGCAACTGCATCCAGGGTTTGACTCAATGTTCTGTATCGCCAAGATTATAGAAATGCTGACAATTCAGGAGCGATCGCTTGCTTCTGTGCGAGCGGAATTACCGCGTGTGATTCACAGATCTCACACAATTCGTTGCCCTTGGACAGCCAAAGGAGCGCTGATGCGCTACTTAGTGGAAACTCACCCAGCCCAAAACCTAGAATTAATAGATGGGGTAAAAATTTGTCAACCTCACGATGACAGTTGGGTGCTAGTTTTACCAGATGCTAGCGAACCACTCGTACATTTGTACGCCAACAGTCATGATCGCGATTGGGTGGATGAAACTTTGAGACAGTACCGTACCCGTGTTCAGGTATTTGTAGAAAAAGAACAAGAACAATTAGTGGCAGAAGTGTAAATAGGGAACAGGGAACAGGGAACAGGTAACAGTAGTTCTTGATTCCCTGTTCCTTATCAAAGCAGCTTTTTGATTACTAAGTTATGGGAATTGGGATGTGGAAAAAATAAATTGCTGTAGAGTAGGCATTGCCTACCCTACTAATACTTAGCGGTCTACCGACCCCATAATCACATCAATACTACCCAAAATCACTACAATATCTGCTACCTTCACACCCCGCAGCAGATGAGGAAGAATTTGTAGGTTATTGAAATCTGCCGGGCGAACCTTCCAACGCCAAGGGAAAACGTTATCATCCCCAACCAAATAAATTCCCAATTCTCCTTTGCCGCTTTCTACACGGGAGTAGATTTCACCTTTGGGAATTTTAAAGGTAGGAGCAACTTTCTTGGCAATATACTGATAATCAAACGCATCCCACTCAGATTTAGGCCCAGCTTGCATCCGCTTGGCTTCCAAATTTTCGTATGGGCCTCCCGGAAGCGCTTTTAGAGCTTGCTTGAGAATCTTCACAGATTCGCGCATTTCCCGCATCCGCACCATATAACGGGCTAAACAATCACCAGCAGTTTCCCACTGGACTTCCCAGTCGAAGTCATCGTAACATTCATAATGGTCTACTTTGCGCAAATCCCACTTCACGCCAGAAGCACGTAGCATCGGCCCAGAAAGTCCCCAGTTAATTGCCTCATCGCGGGTGATGGTGCCAATACCCTCTACCCGACGGCGGAAGATGGGGTTATTGGTAACCAAGCGCTCGTACTCGTCTACCTTGGGCAAGAAGTAGTCGCAGAAGTCCATGCACTTGTCAACCCAACCATAGGGCAAGTCAACTGCTACTCCTCCAATCCGGAAGTAGTTATTGTTAACCATGCGATAACCTGTGGCTGCTTCCCACAGATCGTAAATCATTTCTCGTTCGCGGAACTGATAGAAAAAGGGAGTTTGAGCGCCTACGTCCGCAAGGAAAGGGCCAAACCACAACAAGTGGTTGGCGATGCGGTTTAACTCCAGCATAATCACGCGGATGTAACTGGCGCGTTTGGGAACGGTAATGCCCGCTAACTTTTCTGGAGCATTAACGGTAACGGCTTCATTGAACATACCCGCCGCATAGTCCCAACGACTCACATAGGGGACATACTGGAGATTGGTGCGGTTTTCCGCAATTTTTTCCATTCCCCGATGCAAGTAGCCGATTACCGGTTCACAATCAACGACATCCTCGCCATCCAAAGTCACAATTAACCGCAGAACCCCGTGCATTGAGGGATGGTGAGGCCCCATGTTCAGCACCATAGGTTCAGTGCGGGTTTCTATTCTTGCCATAAATTCAGTGTTCTCCCGTTTGTGAACGATGAAGCCAGTAACCCCTACTTGGAAATGTGTTTGACTTTTTGAGTTCGGGTGGCCTTTTGAAGATATATTTGCTACGAATACCCTAAAATCAACAAATTTATGTTGTGGGATTCATGCGTTTTGATTGCATTTAACTAATCTAATTATATTGAGATGGGTGTAGGCAAGCTGATTTCTACTTACAGAACTATCTATAAGCATTCTAGAAGATTGCTATAGGTTCCATTGGTGTTTGATTACGCTGCTATGCATAAGTATGACTTTAAATCAAGAGCATTTTGATATATTGGTTCAGATACTCAATATTGAACTCGTCCGTGTCGTTGAAGTTCGTGTCCTCATTGTCCATTTCTGCACCAGTTTATATGTCTCATTCCTCGCAAGCATTAGATATCGAAGAACCAATTTTTTCCCATATTCCCGTCTTACCAAAAGAAGTTATTGAAGGTTTAGCAGTGCATTCGAGGGGAAATTATCTTGATGCAACGGTAGGTGGTGGTGGGCATACTCGGCTAATTCTTGAAGCGGTACCAGATGTACGAGTAACGGCGCTCGATCGCGATGAAGATGCATTGGCAGCAGCGAAGAAGAACTTAGCAGAGTTTGGGGAGAGAGTTAGTTTTATTCACAGTAATTTTGCTGCTTATAAGTACCCATCTCATACTTTTGACGGTATGCTTGCCGATTTGGGTGTGAGTTCTTATCATCTGGATCAGCCAGAGCGGGGTTTTAGCTTTCGCCATACTGCTAGTTTAGATATGCGGATGAATAGGCAACAATCCCTGACAGCAGCTGATGTGATTAATGATTGGGATGAAGCTGAATTAGCTGAAATTTTCTTTAAATATGGAGAAGAAAGACTATCGCGGCGCATTGCCAGACGCATTGTCGAACAGCGTCCGTTTAAGACTACTACTGATTTAGCAGAAGCGATCGCATCTTCTGTTCCCCCCAAATACCGTTACGGCAGAATTCACCCTGCTACCCGTGTTTTTCAAGCACTGCGAATTGTTGTTAACGACGAGTTAAAATCTCTGGAAACCTTTTTAGAAAAAGTACCAAATGCTCTCGTCTCAGGTGGCAGAATCGCAATCATCAGTTTTCATAGCTTGGAAGACAGGATTGTCAAGCATAGTTTTAAAAATTCGCCAATATTGAAGATTGTGACGAAAAAGCCAATTATTGCCCAAGCAGAAGAAATTGATATTAATCCCCGTTCTCGTTCTGCCAAATTGAGAATTGCCGAGAAGGTTGGGTGAGGGAGAGGGGACAGGAGGGGACAAGGAGACAGGGGATAGGGGTTAACAAGTAAAAATTAACTCCTACCTACTAACTACTAACCACTAACAAATGACTAATCAGACTGTGCTATTCACTTCAAGAATGGGAACACTAAGACAAACCAATTTGGTTAATTACTGCTTACGTTAATTCCCATTTATGAATAGCAGCAACGAAGATTCTACGATTCAAATTGTTGATTTAACAAACTGTGATCGCGAACCCATTCATATTCCTGGTTCGATTCAACCCCATGGTGTATTGTTTGTATTACAAGAACCGGATCTAAAAATTTTGCGGGTTAGTAGCAATACCCTAAGTTTTTTAGGAGTATCACCAGAAAGTTTACTTAATCAAAGTTTGGGTAATTTGCTCGATTCTTATGCATTTGATTCATTGAAACAAAGCCTATCGCAACCTGAACTTGAGAATGTCAATCCTCTGAAACTGTCGCTTAAGCTTGAGAACAAGTCTTTTCTTTGCAATGGTATTGCCCATCGTTCTCACGGGTTATTAATTTTAGAACTAGAGCATTCACTCACGCCAGAAGTTCTATCTTTTTTGGATCTTTACCATCTGGTGAGAACCTCCGCTAGCAGCATCCAGAAAGCAAAAACCCTAGAAGAATTATGTCAAACAGCTGTCAGGGAGATTCGCAAGCTGACTGGCATGGATCGGGTAATGATCTATAAATTCGACCCAGAAGGACATGGGACAATCGTTGCGGAAGAAAAATCGGACACATTGTCAGCATTTCTGGGGTTGCGCTATCCCGCTTCTGATGTACCCAAACAGGCAAGGCGACTTTATCTACAGAACTGGATTCGACTCATTGCTGATGTGAACTATCAGCCTGTGGAAATTATTCCTACAACTGCACATCTATACGATCAATCGCTAGACTTGAGTTTTTCAGTCCTCAGAAGCGTCTCTCCCCTTCATATTCAATATCTCAAAAATATGGGGGTGGGTGCATCTATGTCAATTTCGTTAATTGCCGAACAAAAGTTGTGGGGATTAATTGCCTGCCATCACTATTCCCCCAAGCAGATTGCCTACGAAGTCAGAACAGCGTGTGAATTTATCGGGCAGGTAATGTCGTCACAAATTCCCTATTTGGAAGCTAATGAAGATCAAGACTACAAGCTTTACTTAAAATCTATTCAGAACAAACTAATTGAGTATGTATTTGCTGAAAATAATTTTGAAAATAACTTTACTGATGGCTTGCTAAAGTATCAACCTAATTTACTTAATTTGGCGCAAGCTGGCGGTGCTGGAATTTGGTTCAATGGCGATTGTAAGGTAATTGGCAACACGCCTAAACCAGAAGAGATTCAAGCCTTGGTTGAGTGGTTAACTCAAACCATGACACAAACCGTGTTCCAGACAAATTCACTGCCTCAGCTTTATCCAGAAGCGAAAACTTTCAAAGAAGTTGCTAGTGGATTGTTGGCGATCGCTATCTCTGCGAGCCAATATGTATTATGGTTTCGCCCAGAAGTTATTCACACCGTTAATTGGGCTGGCAATCCGAACAAGTCAGTGGAAATTGCCGAGGATGGAACCGAGCGGCTTTCGCCTCGCGGCTCATTTGAACTATGGCAAGAAACTGTACAGCTAACCTCGCAACCCTGGAAGCCTTGTGAAGTGGAAGCTGTAGATGAGTTGAGAACTGCCCTAGTTGGCATTGTGTTGCGTCAAGCGAATGAACTTGCCAAGTTAAATCAGGCATTGCGGCAATCTGAAGCCCAGCAGCGTGAGAAAGCGATGCAGTTAGAGCAGGCATTGCAGGAACTGCAACACACTCAAGTTCGCTTGATTCAAAGTGCAAAAATGTCGAGCTTGGGGCAACTGGTTGCAGGAATTGCCCATGAAATCAATAATCCAATCAACTTTATCTATGGCAATCTTGCTCATGCTGATGCTTATATAAATAATTTGCTCAACCTACTGCATCTTTACCAACAGGAATTAACTACACCAGGTTCTGAACTACAACAAGAGTTGGAGGCGACTAACGTTGAGTTTGTTCGAGAAGATCTACCCAAGCTGTTGCAGTCAATGCAAGCAGGTGCAAGCCGCATCCGCGATATTGTTCACTCATTGCGAAACTTTTCACGCCTGGATGAGGCAAAGCTCAAGTCTGTAGATATTCATGACGGATTAGACAGTACATTGTTGATTCTGAGCAATCGATTCAAGGCAAGATTGGGCTTACCAGAAATTCAAGTGGTGAAAGAATACAGCTATCTACCATTGATTGAATGCTATGCCAGTGAACTTAATCAGGTGTTTATGGCTCTGCTCACAAATGCGATCGACGCGCTGGAGGAGCGCCATCGTCAGCATACACTGGATGAAATTGCCATCAATCCAAGCAAGATTACAATTCGCACATCTGTGGTTAGTAGCGATCGCCCATCAGTAACAGAGAAAAAAGTGTTGATCCAAATAATCGATAATGGAATTGGAATAGCAGAAGATATTCAACCGAGAATCTTTGATCCCATCTTCACAACAAAGTCTGGAGATCAGCGTCTGCGGGGAATGAGTCTGGCTATTAGCCACCAGATTATAGAAAAACATCAAGGACAAATTACTTGTATTTCTAGTTTAGGTAAGGGTGCAGAGTTTCGGATTGAACTACCGATGTAACAAATTCTGGTGTTGCATAAATGCGAGATGAATTAGGGACTGAAACTATTAATAATTCGCTCAAAATAGGGCAAAATCATTCCCTGATTCAGCAACGCCCAAATTCTAAGCGGGTTGTTAGTTGAGCGAACACCACTTTCACGCAGATAGCATTGTTATTTAAATTACATAAACTAGGGCAGTTGAACTCCAAACTGCTGCAAAAAATTACGTGCTGAAGGCGTATCCAGCCGATAATCTACATCAGTGGCTCGGCAAACAGTGTCACCCGTGCTAGTAATTGCTACAATCAGGTCTGATTCCGCGCCGCCAAGGAAATGTGGCCCGCCAGAGTCGCCGTAACAAGTGCCACCATCTCCCGTCGAGGGATTTTGAGACAACCGCAACCAAGCTTTGTTCAACGCCTGGAATGTTTGCAGTACCATGTTTCGATTAGCATTATCCATGATTGCCCGTGGCCCCAAACGCTTTGTCTCACGCACTTGTCCATAACCGACAGCAGTAAAAACTTGATTTTTAAGCTTTCCTTGAGCCTTCAAGTTATCAAGTAAACCAGCCTGAGGCAGCTTGGCTAGAGGTAGCGGTATTAACGTCCCAGGTTGTAGTGGTTCCTCATTTAACAGGATGACACCGATATCCTTCGGATCGTTCTGATTTTTGCCGTATTCTGGGTGGGGAACGTAACTACCACTGTAAAATGTATTGGATTGATCGAACGTTTGATTGAAGCTAACGTAAACTGTACTAACGCCGTAGCCAGGGAGAAAGTCAAGGCAGTGTGCTGCTGTTAGCACAACCCTCGGCGCAACCAAAGTACCCGTACAGAAGGCAGATTTCGTACCTGTACCATCAAAATCAGCCGAGAGGGCGCCAACATTAGGGTGACGTCCTTCATCTGACTCGCCAAAGGTAATACTACTGGATTTAGTAATGGCGAACAAATTAAGCAGTAAAGCTGCGGACAAAACGAATGACAACCGACGCATGGTTACCCCTTATACGCACACTTACACTCACATATTTTTGAATTTCGATAGGAGTGTAGCTTGCATCAAAAACAAATGCAGAATTTTTCGTCATCCTCAAGCAGAAATGGAATGACGAAGGATTCCCCTATCTTTGGTTGAATTGTTTTAGACAATCACCAGCAGATTGTACCGGAAAAGAAGAGCGAAAAGTATATTCATAACTGGATTTTAACCACTTGACATAATCGCAGGTTTTTTAGTCTTACG
Organism: Chlorogloeopsis sp. ULAP01; assembly: GCF_030381805.1. Classification (NCBI taxonomy): domain Bacteria; kingdom Bacillati; phylum Cyanobacteriota; class Cyanophyceae; order Nostocales; family Chlorogloeopsidaceae; genus Chlorogloeopsis; species Chlorogloeopsis sp. ULAP01. The sequence goes on along the minus strand of NZ_JAUDRH010000004.1, from coordinate 274,837 downwards.
ATGCTCTTAAGTGACGCTGCTGTATCCTTTCAGGGCTGCCAGTGGGAATGGAAGCAATTAATCTTTGCGTGTATTCTTCTTTTGGTTCGCGGTAGATGTTTTCAGCTATACCTTGCTCTACAATTTGACCTTGATTCATCACCAGAATGCGATCGCTCATAAATTTGACGACACTCAAGTCATGGGAAATGAAAATATAAGTCAAACCAAATTCACCTTGCAATTCTTTAAGTAAATTTAGTACCTGTGCCTGCACTGATACATCTAAAGCCGAAACCGATTCATCGCAGATAATAAACTTAGGATTTAAAGCTAAAGAGCGGGCAATACAAATTCGCTGCCGTTGCCCACCAGAAAATTGATGGGGATAGCGGTTCATGGCATCTGCACTCAAACCCACCCTTTCTAATAAATAAGCTACCCGTTCTCGCTGTTGTTGTTTTGTCTTGGCAATAGAGTGAATTACCAACGGTTCTGCGATCGCTGCTCCCACTTTCATGCGCGGATCTAAAGCGCTAAAAGGGTTTTGGAAGACAATTTGCATTTCCCGTCGCAGTTTTTGCAATGCTTCACCTTTGAGGGTAGTAATATCTCGCCCTTCAAAGACAATCTGCCCCCCCATTGGTTCGATTAACCGCAATAAGGTTCTACCTAAGGTAGTTTTACCACAACCCGATTCTCCAACTAATCCTAGTGTTTCCCCACGTTTAACATCAAAGGATACGCCATTTACTGCCATGGTGTAGCGTTTTGTACCACCAAACATTCCTTTGACGGGAAAGCCTACCTTGAGATCGTGTATTTCCAACAAGGGTTGTTCTTTTTCTAAGATTGCCAATCTTTGGGCAATTTCTTCGGGCGTTAAATCTGGAGGTTCGGTAGGTTCTTTTGCCTGAACGATCGCTTGTCCTGTTGCCAGTTCCTCCACGCTCATATAGTCAGCAACAGTGAGCAGCTTTTGGGGATGGCGGTGAAGTTTGGGACGACAAGCTACCAAGCCTTTAGTATAGGGATGCTGGGGATTAGCAAAAATTTTGACTGCATCGTCAAATTCGACAATCTTGCCTCTGTACATCACTGCAACTCTATCTGCAACTTCCGCGATTAGTCCCAAATCGTGGGTGATAAAAATCAATGCCATGTTGCGACTAGTCTGCAATTCTCGCAGCAAGTCAATAATTGTCGCTTGCACCGTCACATCCAACGCTGTGGTTGGTTCATCGGCAATTAATATTAATGGGTTACAAGAAATTGCCATTGCAATCATCACACGTTGCAACTGCCCCCCCGAAAGCTGATGCGGGTAACGTTCTAGAACTGCTTCTTTGTGTTGATTTACTAACTTCAGCAGCTGGTGTTCGTCTTGGGTAGTTTTTGAGTATTGTTGTTTGATCTGCTCATCGCTCGGAAGCAGTTTTACTTCTTGTAGACGAGCGATCGCTTGTTGTCGGGCTTGTTGTGTAGAAATCTTCTGATGTCGCAAAATTGCTTCTACAAGCTGGAAACCAATCGTATAAACCGGATTTAGGGAAGTCATTGGTTCTTGAAAAACCATAGCGATGTCGCCACCCCGGTACAATTGCATTTCTTTAGGAGGCAACTCTACTAAATTGAGGGATTTGCCATTCTCCTGGGGATGAAACCAAATTTCCCCGCCACTGATTACACCTGGAGACTGTAGCAAACCCATCACCGCTAGGGCTGTTACTGATTTTCCACTTCCCGACTCTCCAACTATTCCTAGAGTCTCACCACAATGCAATTTAAAGGAAATATCATCTACGGCTTTAACTATTTTGTCATCGCCAGCAAATTCAACTTGCAGATTGCGAACATCTAGGATAGTTTCTTTCATAGAAGCCGGGTATTAATCTTAAATTTAAAATTATTAGGATTTTAACAGTCGCTATCTTGTTTTGTGTTGAATCTAACTTTTGTTATATGAAAAGTGTGTGTCAGGATGGCTACAAAGACTTCCAGTTGTAGCCTCCTTAACATTTCTATAACTTTTTCAAGCCATGTTTTTGTCTGGCACTCTCTGAGCTAAAAAGGAATGTCGTCAATATCCGGTTCTTCATTTGGAACTGGTGTCGAATAAGAACTATGTTCGTAATTAGAGCTTGGCGCTACAGGTTCTGAAAACTCTTTTTGAGAAGTGACACCAACTTTATTTGGAGCTGGAGCAGTTTTACTCAATGGTGGTGACTCGTAATTGGAAACTGTCTTCTGGGCGGCACTAGCAACAGGTATTGCTGGCGATGCACTAACATTCCCACTCACAACTAGCGGATAAATTTTTTGCAATGTTAATTCAGCCCGTTTTTCTTTGAAACCCTCAGGGCGATCAATGGTGTGCATTCCCAAACGCCCTTCTACAAGTACGCGATCGCCCACGTGATAGCTCTGCTGAACTTCTTTTGCCAAATTGCCCCAACCTACTACTCTCAAAGTTGCCGGTGATTCACCTTCCCGTGTAGCTGAAAACTGCACCAGCATTTCTGTTAGTTCCAATCCATCTGGGGTATAACGCAGTTCTGGCTCTTTGATAATTTCCACCATCAAAATGCAGCTATTCATTTCATCCTCCTGACTACAAAAAATGCTAAGTGCTAATCTTGGACTTACTGCCTGATATCAATAATTCAACAAAAGTAAGTAAACTTATACACTTAATGCCACCGTAATCTTACGTTTATATCTCGCAATTTTTGTTTTTGCTCTTGATTCAGATTTATTAACTATTTCCATATTGATACATATTTCTACCCTTGGCATTGAAACTGTTTTAGCATAAAAGCCCAGTGAGTACCCTTGTTTTACTTCGCACCTAAATAGTATAAATGTACCATATTAAGTCTTAACTTGAGCGGCAAAGACAAGTCACCACCGAGAATACAAAAATTTGTATTTGTAAGTATAAAATGTAGACAGGAGTTGGCGTCTGGAGTTGAAAAAGGACTTGAGGTGAGTTCAGAAGCCATAAACACAATTCCCAAATCTGCTTTCTTCCAAAATAGTACAGTTGTGATCGTAAAAGCTGTTGATTTATGAAATGTGATGGGTAAAGCGCCCGCTATTGATGAGGGCTATAAGCAAATTGGTTATCCAAAAGCCGTGAGGTATCATAATCACTTTTCGTAATCACTACAAACGTGTATCATGAGCGCTAAAAGTTTTATATCGTTTATCCTTACTCATGGGATAAATAACCATTGCCATAAATCAAGATAAAGTCAATCTAAAATCTCAAATCCAAAATTCAACGACTGGTGATTTTGAACAATTGCGGTAACTAACACTCGTGGCGCAGGTAGTTTTAGAAAACGTTTATAAAAGTTTTCCCCCTCGGAAAGGGGAAAGTGTTGCTTTACAAACCCAACTCACATCTACGTCTGAGAAAAGTGAGGAAGCAGCAACTCCAAAAAGTGCAGATAGCGTGAATGTCTTGCGGCGAATTAATCTCACCGTAGCAGATGGTGAATTTATGGTGCTGGTGGGGCCTTCTGGTTGTGGTAAAAGCACCTTGCTGCGGCTTATAGCTGGGTTAGAAGCGATGACTGGAGGTAATATCTGGGTGGGCGATCGCCTAATTAACAATCTCCCTCCCAAGGAACGCGATATTGCAATGGTGTTTCAAAATTATGCCCTCTATCCTCACATGACGGTGTATGACAACATTGCTTTTGGATTGCGACGCCGATCAACAGAAGGAGAGAATCTCTCTGTTGCAGAAAATTTGTTGGTAGGATTGACAAGAAATTTCCCCAAAGGACTCCGCTATATTTCTGAAAAAGAACGGGCAGTACATGAACAGGTACGGTATGTTGCCCAACTGTTGCAGATTGAAGCTTTACTAAACCGTTTACCCAAGCAATTATCTGGGGGACAAAGGCAACGAGTTGCACTAGGGCGAGCGATCGCACGTAACCCCCAAGTTTTTTTAATGGATGAACCGCTTTCTAATTTAGATGCAAAATTGCGTGCAGAAACTCGCGCTCAAATTGTTAAACTGCAACGCCAACTAGGGACAACAACTATTTACGTCACTCACGATCAAACAGAAGCAATGACAATGGGCGATCGCATTGCTATTCTCAATCAAGGTCAACTCCAGCAAGTTGATCGGCCGTTGGAACTTTATAATCGTCCTGCCAATCTTTTTGTTGCCGAATTTATTGGTTCACCGCCAATGAATTTTATCCCTGTGGAGTTTCACGCTCCCTTATTAATTACCAATGGCGATTTTCGTTTCACCCTCCCAGACTTTTGGGGAAGTGCTTTACAAAAATACGACGGACGCAAGCTGATTTTAGGAATTCGCCCAGAACATTTGACTTTAAGTGTACCTGCCACCAAAAATTTACCAGTTCAAGTAGAATTGGCAGAAAATCTTGGCAACGATTCTTTTCTTTCTACGAAACTTGTAGGAACCAGTTTTCAACAAGCTGGCACATTTAAGAATTCCCTACAAGTACGAGTACCTCCAGAGCGATTTATAAGAGTTGGTGAGCAAGTTTGGTTATCGTTTACACCAGAAAAAATTCACTTTTTTGATCCAGAGACAGAACTAGCGATATTTCCTAAAAGTTCAATACCGTCTCTACCATTAACAAAATAGGTTGTAAAACTGTCATGGTTCGGGGTTTAAATACTATTCTCTATTCCCCCAACCCTGTACCCTTTTTAACTACCAAATACCTGCGGCCAAGTTGTAATTAAAAAAACTACAACTGCGGCGATCGCAAGCAATCCCTGAATTAAAGTTCCAATTACCGTACCCACGACAATTCCGATACCTGCTTTCACAGCTAGGAAAAAATCCCGTCGGTACAAAAATTCAGCGATAATTGCTCCTAACAATGGCCCTAGTAACATTCCTAACAACGGGCCTCCCACAGGCAAAGCCGGCAATAATCCCAGAAATCCAACAATGAAACCGACAATTGCGCCAATTTGTCCCCACTTACTAGCACCTGCTTTTTTTGCACCCAAATAAGCAGCTAAAAAATCTACTCCAATACTAAGGAGTAAAACTATAGCCGTGACGACTAATGGCACGCTAATAGAAGCAAAAGAACCTTTAACAAATCCCCAAATAATGATAGCAATTAAGATGAGGCTAGCTCCTGGAATGGCAGGAACCACAGAACCAATAATACCTACAACCATCAAGGCAAGGAGAAACCAGTAGATTGTTTGCATGAGTTTTTATTGTTAATTAGAAGGCAGAGGGCAGAAGGCAGAGCCTCGAAAACCTCGTTACCATATTTAATTCTGAATTCTGAGTTCTTCTTCAATTGCCATTAGCCATTTCTTCGCTGAAAGTAACAGCTAATTTATCAGCAATTCCAGCTATCCAATTTTCGTCTTGTTTGGTATAACTGCGAGGAGCATTTGCTCCTAAAATTAAAGCACTTTGATTACCAAGAGGTTGACAAATTACTCCTTGAGTATTTTCTGGTAGATAATCAAATTCAATTCTGCCTGGATAAACTTTTAAATCAACTAAATAAACTGGCTGTTGCTTTTCTAGTACTCTTTTTAAAATTACTCCTGGTTTTACCTCAGATTTTGTACCTAAAATTCCTCGACGCAATAACACTTTTCCTTGATAAAAAACTACAAGCGATCGCGTCACTGTATTAGTTAATAATAAATGAGATGCCCAAGCTAATTCTGTTTTTACTCTGTCTGGTAAATCAGGGGCAAGTACAAAACCCTCTTCTCCAATTAGTTCTACTGCATCAGGCGATCGGGGCTGTACCTGCTGCCAAATCAAACCTATTAAAATTAAAACCGCACTTAAAATTACACCCAGCACATCTGCACGGGCTTGGGAATCGGTAATTTGGGGTGTTAACAAACGATTAATCAGCAAAAGTACAGCGCCTAACCCACCAACAAAGATAGGTAGACGCCGCAAAACACGATTCGGATCGGATTTAGTCATGTCTATTAAATACTGAGTTAGCAGTTAGGAGTTCAGAGTTTGATTTTCCTCATCACCCCTGCTCTCTATTAGTTCTACTCCTCTCCTGGTTCTATAATGCGTTGAAACAAATAACCTGTACCTCTAGCTGTGAGAATTAACTCTGGGTTACTAGGATCATCTTCCAATTTTGCCCGCAGACGAGAGATATGCACATCCACCACACGAGTATCAACATGACGTTCTGGTGTGTATCCCCAAACTTCTTGTAAAATTTCTGAGCGAGAAAAAGCTTCGCCAGAGCGACTTACTAATAACTCTAGTAAGCTAAATTCCATACCAGTTAAGCGAATTCGCTCGTCACCTTTATAGACTTGCCGCTTATTCGTGTCGATTTTAATATTACCAACATGAATTACTCCTGAACTGGGAATGCCAGAGGCTCCTGTTTTGTCTACGCGCCGCAAAACAGAGCGAATCCGAGCTTCCAATTCTTTTGGAGAAAAAGGTTTAACTACGTAATCATCAGCACCTAATTCCAAACCAGTAATGCGATCGGCAACGTCTCCCAAGGCTGTTAACATAATAATTGGGACGTCTGATTCTTTGCGTAATTCTTGACAGACACCATAGCCATCTAGCTTAGGCATCATAACATCCAAAACAACCAAATCAGGGTCAGTTTTGCGAAATGTTTCTAATGCTTCTTCCCCATCGCCAGCAGTAACTACATCGTAGCCAATCATAGAAAGGCGCGTTTCCAAAATTCGGCGAATACTGGCTTCATCGTCAACTACCAGAATTTTTTCTTTATGACTTTCCAAGTTTCTCAACGCTCCTTAACTAAAATTTTTCATGATTAATTTTTCATACCATAATATTAAGATATCATTCCATTCATTAAGTTGGAAAAAAGCCGTAAGTACCACCATAATTTAGTTTTAGTTTGGTCGAATAATTAAGGAAAAATTAAGATTATTTAATAAGATTTAAGAATGCCAAAGCAAAAAACTTATTACGTTTGTAACGAATGTGGAGCAGAATCTCCTCAATGGTTTGGTAAATGTCCAGCTTGCGGCACATACAACTCTTTAGAAGAGGAAATTGCCATCCAATCTTCAACAGATATACCAAGTCGGGGAGTAAGTGCTTGGCACTCCCAACAGGGAACTGGAAAATCTGCCAATAAACCAGCCAAGCCAAGATCATCTCTAAGATTCGACCAAATTAGCGATCGCCAAGTAACGCGTTGGGCTTCTGGTTATGGGGAACTAGATCGAGTATTAGGTGGTGGTGTTGTTCCCGGTTCAATGGTGTTAATTGGTGGTGATCCCGGTATCGGTAAATCTACTTTATTGTTACAAGTATCAAATGAACTAGCACAAAGATACCGCATACTTTATGTTTCTGGAGAAGAATCAGGACAACAAGTAAAGTTAAGAGCTTCGCGTTTAGGAGTTACACCAGTTCTTAATGTTGTGGACAATGATAATGGAAAAAGCAAAGTAGCCCAAGAGACACAAAAGTTACAAGAATCTGATGAAGAAGGTGCAGATTTATATGTATTACCAGAAACAGATTTGGAAGAGATTTTAAAGGAAATGGACTCTCTCAAACCAAATCTAGCGGTGATTGATAGTATTCAAACAGTGTTTTTTCCTGCACTTACCTCTGCACCTGGTTCGGTAGCACAGGTACGCGAATGTACTGCCGCTTTGATGAAGGTGGCAAAGCACGAAGACATCACCATGTTAATTGTCGGACACGTCACCAAAGAAGGGGCGATCGCCGGGCCGAAAGTATTAGAACACCTAGTAGATACGGTGTTGTATTTTGAAGGCGATCGCTTTGCCTCCCATCGGTTATTACGCACGGTGAAAAACCGTTTTGGTGCCACCCACGAAATTGGCATTTTTGAAATGGTGGAAAACGGGTTGCGAGAAGTTCCCAACCCTTCAGAGTTATTTTTGGGCAATCGTGACGATCCTGCTCCTGGTACGGCAATTGTAGTGGCTTGTGAAGGAACGCGTCCCATTGTTGTGGAATTACAAGCTTTGGTAAGCCCTACTAGTTATCCTTCACCGCGCCGTTCTGCTACAGGTGTAGACTATAATCGCCTTGTGCAAATTCTCGCCGTCTTAGAAAAGCGGGTAGGAATTCCCATGTCTAAATTGGATTCCTATGTAGCTTCCGCTGGCGGGTTGAACGTAGAAGAACCAGCAGTCGATTTGGGAGTAGCGATCGCCCTTGTTGCTAGTTTTCGCGATCGGATTGTAGATCCCGGTACTGTGTTAATAGGTGAAGTTGGGTTAGGCGGGCAAGTACGTGCTGTATCCCAAATGGAGCTGCGATTGAAAGAAGCGGCAAAACTGGGATTTAAGCGAGCGATCGTACCGAAAGGACAAAAATTCCCTGACTTGAATATCGAGATTTTGCCGGTAGCAAAAGTAATAGATGCGATTATTGCCGCCATCCCGCAGCACACACTGGAAGATTCTGATTTAGAACCAGATGAGGATTAAATCTTCAACAAAGGTGTAAGGGGGTGAGGGTGTGAGGAAAATTATGTTGAGTTTTGAATTTTGAATTTATAATCCCCTACACTCATACACTCCTATACCCCTACCCCCTAGTGAAAGGACAAATCACTATGACAGTAACTGTCACCCAAGACTATAAAATCACTTGGGAAAAATTACCCGATGATTACAAACTGCCAGATGAGCCAGTGGATAACATCAATCAGCCTCCCCTCGCCGCAGCCTTAACCGAAAGCTTAGAACTTGCTGGCAAATTACCTCAAAACGCCCTAGCACAAACAAATTACGGCATCTGCGCCACCGTGAATGGCAAAATTGTCATTAAAGCCCCCGATTGGGCATATATACCCAGTATTAGTGTTTCGCGGGAAGAGGTAAAACGCAGTTACACTCCCCAACTACAGGGAGATATGCCAGTAATCGTGATGGAATTTACTTCCGATACTGATGGTGCAGAGTATTCCATCAAACCGACTCATCCTCCAGGCAAATGGTTTTTCTACGAACGCATTTTAAAAGTACCAAACTACGTCATCTTTGAACCGGATAACGGCAGTATAGAAGTTTATAGATTACACAAATCAGAACAGTATTTAATTCAAGCGCCTGATGAAAATAACCGCTACTGGATAGCAGAAATGAATCTCTTCTTGGCGTGTGGCAAGCAACCCGTGAAAATCTTACAGGATACTAGTTGCGGTGGTGGAGTGAACAAGGGCAGTTACTACTGTGGGGATCAGAGTTAGCCGAACAAGAACGACAACGTGCTGAACAAGAGCGACAAAGTGCCGAACTATTAGCAGCACAATTGCGGGCGGCGGGGATAGAACCGCAAGTGTGAGAAATTACCTATTGTTGGCTATCATCCAACAGAAGAAATCATCGCATTGATGTAGCTAAAAATTACGTCTAATTCTCCAATTGCTTTCAACTCAGCTGCTTCTTCTGGTGTCAGAGAATCAGCTTTTTTCTATCCAATAGTTCTTGCATCCGTAAATCTAAGTCGTCTGTCAATTTAAATAAATTAAGATTATGACTTTTTCGACTCGAATACCAGTCGTTAGCTAAGATGAGGGTTTAATTACTAAGGTTGTCATAGGCTTATTCCAATTGATTATAGTGCTGCTGAAGTTTTTGTTATTTTGAAAAAATTTTAGGGAATTCTATAACTGTAGATTAAGCGATCGCCCAGAGAAAACGGACTGAAAATTTTACCTAGTCTACTTTAGTAGACTTTGGCTTTGAGCTAAGAAATTTATTTCTTGGCGGACAAGAGCGTAGATGCAAGATATAAGTTAATAAATATTGCTCAGAAACTCACAAAAAAATATCAATCAAACCTTCATTTCTTTTTTCTTATTTATAATCTCTATTACACAATATCTTTGCGCTTTTGTAACAACAGCGCCACGATTAAATAAACCAATGTATGCACACCTAGAATTCCCCAATTTAAACCTAAATTATCCCAACTTGGCTCGTAAACAGCAGAAGTTTTAAAAATATTATCTAAAGACGGTAAACCTGGAGTACTTTTTGGAACCATTGCATTAACATTAATTAGGGTTCCATAAGCGCCAATAGACCACCTACTAATTGTGAGCCAACCCAGTTTAGCAGCTAATCCTTTCATTTCAAATAAAACCCCTGAAAGAATTATTTGGGGAATCATAATTAAGGGGAGAATACTATTTGCTTCGTTTTCACTTTTAACCAAAGCAGAAATCATTAAACTGAGGCTAACACTAGCCAGCAAAGTTAAAAATGTCGTAATTCCTAAACCCAGAAACCAAGGCAATAAATCAGATTCTGGTGCTTGAAAACCAACTAAAATTGCGACAACAATTAATAGAGTTTGCAGCAGGGCTAAACCCGAACGAATCAATATTTTAGAACCTAAATAAGGCAACAAGCCTAAATTAATCAGTCGTTCTCGCGTGTAAATGGCTGCTTCTTTGATAATTTCACGTACAGAACTAGAAAGTCCCACCCAAATGCCAATACAGCTGAAGATAAATAGTACTTTAAGCGCTAAAGGGCCTTGCGTGATCTCTGGCGGCACTAGTCTTTCGAGGGGCGTCTCATCTTTTAAAATCCAAGCAGTCAGCCCGATCGCTATTGGCCCCGATAATAATGAGAAAATGATGCTAGCGCGCTCGCGTAAAACTAATTGTAAATATCTCTGACTCAACAACCACAACTGTTTGAGCGGCGATATTCCCGTGTGGATAGAGTCATCAGGTTTAGAAGTACGATCCTTACCAGGTTTTAATTGGGATTTAACGTAGGTTTTAAATTCTGGTGATTGCTGATATTTTAGTGACCAATGGTCAACCGTAGCTGCAACATCCTTGCCATTTCCCCCTTGGTCAAGTTTGATATAAATATCCGAAAAATACTTTAAATCTTCTGAGGGCATTTCAAAAAAGCCCAGTGCTTGCTGGGGTGGCCCATAGTAGCATAGTTTACCACCTCTACCCATGAACGCAATGCGATCGCACACCTCAATATTTGCTGTCGCATGGGTAACTAGCACTACTGTTCGTCCTTGATCTGCCAACTCCCGCAACAAGCGCATCATCTCTTTATCTAAACCTGGATCGAGACCAGAAGTTGGCTCATCTAGAAAGAATAATTTTGGATCGGCTAACAGTTCTACACCAATACTGACGCGTTTGCGTTGTCCACCACTGAGATTGCGAATAAAATTTGTTCTCACATGGGTGAGTTTAATCTGTTCTAGGGTAGTATCAACTACCTGCTTCACATTTATATCTGGTGGAAGTCGCAGTTTGCAGGCATAAGCTAAAACTTCTTCTACTCTTAAATCGGGATGGACAATATCATCCTGGGGAACATAGCCGATTTGTGATCGATACATCGGCCAGTTCTGCCGCAAATTATCTCCATTCAGGTATACTGTGCCAGAAGATACTGCTTCAATCCCCAGTAAAGATTTCATCAACGTGGACTTACCAGCACCACTACCACCCACCAAAGCCACCAATTGTCCCGGCTCAATCACCAAAGAGACATCATTGAGGATGATTTTTTCCCGTCCTTCTTTGTCTTTCACCTTGCGCTGCAAGCGGTGAACATCTAAGCGAATTTGACTACCAGTATTTAGTAATTCTAAGTAATCGGTGCGATATAGCAGGCTAAAAGGGCCAATCTGAATCCTGCTTTCATCCTCTAAATGGACACGTTTGGAAATTCTTTGACCGTTGACAAAAATACCATTTGTACTGAGGTCTTGCAGAATGTGTTTTCCTTGCCCATCTGGATAAATCGTAGCGTGCAGACGAGAGACTGTAGGCGCATCTAACTGCATTGAAGAGTAGCGATCCGACTTGGGGGCGCGTCCTAGTTGTACAGGCCATTCTTTCAAGCCTTTTAATACTAAGCGGCGATTACTAGGAATAACTACCGGAGATTCAACAGGGTTACAGTAAGTCAACTGAATGCGGTTGTGAGGAGATTGTCCGATTTCCAGTTGCGTCCCATTTTTTAAAAGATAGCCTTCAGTGGCATTAATTCGGGTTTGATTGATAAATATTCCATTGCGACTGGCAGCGCTACCATCACCATCATAAATTCGATAGTCTTCTCCTTCTTTTTTTAAGATTGCTTGTTTTCTAGAGAAGACTTCCCAACCGATCGGCACTTCTAAATCTGCCCAATCACGACCGCGCCCTAGCCGATGTTCATCTTTTTTTAGATAAAGCCGCAATATATGACCGCGATTATTCAATTCCAAAAAAGGTTGAGGACTAACAAGTGTGGCTTGTTCAAAACTCCCTGCCATGAGATTAACCGACCTATATTCTCAATTAAAGTCACACCCCTAAACTACAAAACTAACCAATTATTTTACGGATATACTTTTAAATCAACTAGTTCTATTTTCTAATAAGTTAAAAACAATCTATGTTATTCAACAGAAGTTTTTAAATATTAACATTGACTGTAAGTTTAAGTTAAAGTTAATTTTTAGTGCGATCGCATTTTTTCAGCTGATGGATATAGAGATAAACAAATTTGATATTGCATAATTATCATCATAATCGTTAGTGTGTAAATTTATATCAATCTATAACAATTTAGTGATGAAAATTATTATTTCGCCACGTTTTTTTCTCCTTATACTACTAGTGTTAATCGGACAGCTTGGAATAGGATGCAATGCAAAACAAACAAACAATATCCCAAATAGATTAACTATAGGCGTAGTCAGCTACGGTGAAGGAAAAGTTTCACTCGATAAGTACGAGCGCTTCAAAGACTACATAGGCTCACAAACCCGTTCGCTCATAGAACTGGAACCAGCATACAACGAATTGCAAGCCGTTGCTCAAATCCAGCGCAAAAGATGGGATATAGTATTTGCCGCTCCCGGTTTGGCTGCGATCGCGATCGGCAAAGAACTTTATATTCCTTTGTTTTCAATGGAAGGAGTGAGTAGCAGACAACGCTCTTTACTAATTGTGCGAGACGAGCAGCCAATTAAAAAAATATCAGACTTGGCCAACAAAACAGTTGCTTTGGGAGAAACAGGTTCTGCCGCAGGTTATTATGTTCCTTTGTACGATCTCTATGGCTTAACCCTGGCTCAAATTCGTTCTGCCCCTACTCCTGAGACAGTACTGGAGTGGATTAGTAACAAAACTGTAGATGCTGGCGCTATATCCGAGCAAGATTTCGAACTTTATCAACGAAAATTTGCCACAACTAAGTTTAGAATTTTACACACAAGTCGGTGGATACCACCTGGAGTAGTCTTGCTTGCACCAACTGTAGAACGAAATCAACAACAGCAGATTCAGAAGGCAATGAACGATGCACCTGCCGATATTGCCGCCGACGCTGGTTATGTTCCTGCTGCTAGAATACCTAATTATACCGAGTTTATTAAATTAATCGAAAAAGTTAAACCTCTTGAGGGAAGAGTTAAGCAAAAACCTGCGACGCTTCTACCAGAAAAACCTGATCAGCCAAAGTAAGCTTAACAGACAAGTCGTACACTCATATTTCTTAACAAAATTTAATACCTTACCTGCATATTTCTTGAGAATTATCCTGATAAATAATTAGGGTTTAAGTCACTACTAGAGTGAATAAATTGCTCAAAAAAAAGTAAATTTTCTTTTCAAAAAGTCATTATATGTAAATACCTAAGCAGTTATTCTAGAAAATCTAAGCTTTAAAGCTAATAAAAACCTTGCTGCTATAGTCACTCAGTAAATCATTACCTAAGTATCTACACAAACAGTAAATAAAATTCTTCTTTAGTCATCTTGACTGAAGAAACCAAATTCAAATTATTTATATAAATAGAGCTAGGAGCGTCATGATATGTCTCAGTCCCCCTTAATCAAATCGGAAATTCCCTCAGGAACTATAATAGATAACCGCTATATCATCCAGCAACTTTTGGGACAAGGGGGTTTGGGGCGAACTTACTTAGCCTTCGATACTCGACGCTTCAACGAACCTTGTGTTCTGAAAGAATTTGCCCCTATTGGTACTGGAGAAGGGGGGCTAGAAAAATGTCGTAATCTCTTTAAAAGAGAGGCGAAAATACTTCACCAGCTAGAACATCCCCAAATACCTCGATTCCTAGCTTGTTTTGAGGGAGATGGTCGATTATTCTTGGTACAAGAATTTGTGAATGGGAAAACCTATTCAGCATTATTACGAGAGCGTCAGAAGCAAGGACAAAACTTTTCGGAAGATGAGGTGATTCGATGGTTAAAAAATTTACTGCCTATTTTGGAATATATCCATCAACACCATATTATCCATCGAGATATTTCTCCCGATAACATTATGTTGCCAGAAGGCAAAACATTGCCCGTACTAATTGATTTTGGAGTGGGAAAGCAAATAGCCGATCTCAATGAAGGCAATAACTCTAACCAGGCAACCTTTGTCGGCAAAATGTCTTTAGTGGGAAAAGTGGGGTATGCTCCCCGCGAACAGATTAGCTTGGGGTTGTGTTCTCCGAGTAGCGATCTTTATGCTTTGGGAGTTACAGGTGTTGTGTTGCTAACAGGGCGAGATCCATCCTTTTTGATGGATCAGTACAGTTTGGAATGGAAATGGCGTTTTTATACTTATGTCAGCGATGGCTTTGCTGAAATACTTAATAAGATGCTGGCAGATACGCCGAGACAACGTTATCAAACTTCCAGAGAAGTTCTTGCAGATCTTGAGATGATGGGGCAGCCTCATCTATCGCAATCAACAATGTTTGATGTTCCTCCGACTGTACTGACTCGTGAGTCGGAACCGACAATGATAATGCCGCAGACAGATAAAGTATCTCCATCTCCGGCGGAAACAACTTTTATTTCACCCTCAACTCAACAAACTTCTCAACATCAACAAACTTCTCAACATCAACAAACTTCGCGGACTCAGGGCAATACTTCTCGAACTCAAGGAAATACCTCAATTAATGTAGCCTTCATACAACGCTGTCAAAAAGCATTAGCCTATTATATAGGGCCAATGGCAAGTTTTGTTGTGGAAGACACATTAGCAGAAAACGAGCAAGTCACTCCTTACCAATTTGTTGAACTTTTAGCCAAGGAAATTCCAGAGGCAGAAGCAGCTCTAGAATTTACTCGACGTCTATTTACATAAAAGATTTAAGCTCCTGTTCCGTGGGTGTTGCCATGAGGGCGCTTAAGCCGTTTCATGGCCATTTCTAAACTTAATTTCATCCGCTTAAAGGCTTTAGCAAGATTACCGATTTCATCATTAGATAACTGCTCAAACTCGACATCCATATGTCCTGTGCTAACTTCCTCTGCTAAACGAGTTATGCGTTTTAATGGACGTACTACTTGCCTATTTAAAAAGACGTTAACTAAAAAGATGACGATCGCAAAAACAGCCGATACTAGTCCCACAATTAGAATAGAGGACTGATTCGCTTTTTGGATCACTCTGGTTGCTGGCACTGTTATCACCTGAGCACCAACAATTTCTCCTAATTTCCAATTAAATCCGTTCGCAGTACCATAGCGGTCAAGCATACTCTTTGGCGCTCTTTCTGGAGTGTCATGGCATTCTAGACACTTTTGTTCAGAAACTATCAAAGGACGAGCAGTGTAGAAAATTTCTCCACCTGGTATAGAACGAAATCCACTCAATTCTTTTAACTTATTTTCTTTTTTAAACCGCTCGACAATTTGTGTCTCAAAACTATCAGCCTTATCTCGAAGATTTGTAGGATTTAGTGTGGCTTCTTTATAAAAAAAGTCTCTGTAGCCGGATTTATTCCGTAAGTTCTCAAAAACTTCTCGTGCTGAATATCCAGGTACAGATTGCGGCAAAAATTCCGTTTCTAGCTTATCTACTAGTTCTGGATTAACTTGACTACTAGTATATTGGCGAACAGAAATCATAGTTTCCATTAGCATCAAAGCTGTTGAGGTGATTTCTTGCCTGGCATTTTGTCTAAGCACAGAAGAGAGAGCAAAACCACTCAAGCTCAAACCTAGAATTAGAATTACAAGTAGTAAAATTGTAAATTTTTGTCTCAATTGTAAGTTTTTTAACATATTTTTCACTCACCTCAAGCTTAACCAGAAAAGTTTTTGACTTTAGCTATATTTTCATCAAATCAACTTAGACAATACGCAGCCAGTTTTAAACATGATAAAAAATTTTACACACCGAAATATCATATCTTCTAAAACAGGCGATCGCGTAAATATTTCAAGATATTGTTAGATAATCTAATGTAATTTTTCTTACATTAATACGGAATCATAAGTGCTGGAATCAAGATGTTACCTAGGTTTTTTTTGTATCTTTTTATCTTATGTGTGATTCCAGCACCTTTTTGCCGACAAAAATGAGTCGAGAACTAGATACACACTTGTTGGGAATGATTCCAGAAATTTTTAATAAAATTATTAAAAATTTTAAAAACACGATGGAGCATTAATTAAATATGAGCCTGTATTCAGTCTGAGATAAAATTTCAAAAAATCATTATTTTAAATAATTAATTAAGATTTTTTCATATCTTTATTCCTGAGTCTTCTCTATTTCCAGAGACTAGTTTAAGTCTGATCACAACTATTTATAAACAAATCTACAAACTTTTACAGGTTATGTCCGATAAAAATTAGTTTTCTGTTAGTTGAGAAATAGTGGCTCCACTTAATGCATGAGTTTGGTTACCAAAAGAACTAATTCAGCAATCATATTTCATTTATAAAAATTAAAAACAAAGATTCCCGACTACTTTAAAAAGTTGAGGATCATTGTTCTTATGTTGCCATGAACAATAAAACTATAGTGACAATTTGAAATTTAGCGTTATGCTGTAGCATATAACACAATTTCAATTCTCTAAAGGTTAGCCCTACTACAAGCGCGTAGCATAACATCTTTCTACCCAACTCTATTGTGTTGTCGTGTCAAAATAAATATCAGATTTGAAAATTAATACTAATGGTCTGGCATCCGGGACAGCGGTTATTCGGAGGACGCTACATTCTCGAAAGAAGATTAGGCGAAGGCGGAATTGGTCTTACTTATCTCGCCAAAAATGAACATGGCGAATTACGAGTGATTAAAACTCTTAAAGAAGAAATTCTTAATAACCCCGCCTGGAAACCACACCGAGACAAATTAAGGCTAGATTTTCGAGATGAAGCCGTTAGGTTGGCCGTATGTCGCCATCCCCATATAGTGCAGATCGAAAATATCTTCGATGAAGGAAATATGCCCTGCATAGTGATGGAGTACATCGAAGGAGAAGATTTAGGTAAGCGCTTGCGGAGGGTAGGAGTATTATCGGAATCAGAAGCACTGCTATATATCCGGCAAATTAGTGAGGCTGTAACAATAATTCATCGAAAAGGTTTGTTACATAGAGACATTAAGCCGCGCAACATTATGATCCGTAGTGGCAAATCAGAAGCAGTCTTAATTGATTTTGGCATTGCCAGAGAATTTATTCCTAATGTGATCCAAAAACATACGGTTTATCGCACTCCTGGTTTCGCTCCTCCCGAACAGTATGAATTGGAAGCACCACGAGGAGAATACATAGATGTTTACGGTTTAGCCGCAACACTATACAGCTTAGTGACAGGAGTAGTACCAACTAGTGCGGAAGAAAGACGTCACAGTACTTCTTTAGAACCCCCGCAACACTATAATCCCCACCTAAGCAACAGAGTAAATTATCTGATCATGCGCGGTATGGAATTACAGCCAAAATATCGCCCGCAAACCGTGCAAGAATGGTTAGCTTTGATGAGTTCTCAAGGTGACGAGCATTTAAATTCCACACCGCCTACACAAACCATAACTACAAACACACTATCTCGAACAACTGTTTTAACAGGTCAAGTAGAGTGGCAGTGCGTATATACCCTCAGAGGTCACGCCAGCATGGTTCAATCTGTCACAATTAGTAGTGATGCACAACTACTGGCTAGTGGCAGTTCTGACAATACTATTAAACTGTGGCAACTGGCGACAGGAAAATTACTACGTACTCTTGGCCGTTGGTTTTCTGGTCATTCTGGTATGGTTCATACTGTTGCCTTTAGCCCTGATGGGGAACTTCTTGCAACTGGTAGTTGGGATGAGACTATTAAACTGTGGTTGATCAGTTCTGGCAAAGAAGTCCGTACATTTAAAGGTCATACTAACTGTATTAATTCTGTTGTTTTTAGTCCTGATGGGAAACTGCTAGCTAGTGGTAGCGCCGACTGTACAGTTAAAGTATGGCAAGTTATATCAGGAAGAGAAATTTCCACTCTTATCGGTCATGCCGACTCTATTTGGTCTGTGGCTTGGAGTCCAAACGGTCTGATTTTGGCTAGTGGTAGTTCTGACTACACCATCAAACTGTGGCAAGTAAGTACAGGCAGAGAAATTAACACTCTTACAGGTCATTCTTTTTTTGTGAATGCGATCGCCTTTAGTCCAGATGGAGAAATTCTCGCCAGTGGTAGTAGCGATTCTACAATTAAACTATGGGATGTGAATACAGGCAGAGAAATCCGAACCCTTACAGGACATTTCAACTCGGTGTGGTCAGTTGCTTTTAGCCCAGACGGAGAATTGCTGGCTAGTGGCAGTTGGGATCAAACCATCAAAATTTGGCATATCAGTACAGGGAGAGAAATTTTTACTCTTACTGGTCACTCTAACTATGTTAGATCTGTTGCCTTTAGCCCTAATAGACGAACTTTAGCCAGTGGCAGTGATGATGACACCATCAAAATATGGCAATGTAGATGATTGTCTTTCTTAGGGTTTGCTTCTTCAGATAGACTTATAGATTCTGAATAATTGGGAAAATAATGACGGCAAACCGTTATTTTTAAACACAATTTTTATGAGCTTCGGTATTGGTGATTTATTCTGGATTTTTCTTCTGCTTTCTTCCTTACAACCGCTTTGGCAAAGACGTCAGATTGAGTATCGCCGCTTTCGTAGCATTCAAGAATTTCAACAGCAACGCAAAAGTCGGGTCATTTTGCTCATTCATCGTCAAGAATCCATTAGTTTACTAGGAATTCCCCTCTCGCGGTACATCACCATAGAAGATTCAGAACAAATTCTGCGGGCGATTCGCCTCACCCCACCAGAAATCCCGATTGACTTAATTTTGCATACTCCTGGTGGTTTGGTCTTAGCCACTGAACAAATTGCTAGGGCATTAATTCGTCATCCTTCTAAAGTCACAGTGTTTGTACCTCACTATGCAATGAGTGGCGGTACTATGCTTGCCCTTGCTGCCGATGAAATTGTTATGGATGCCAATGCTGTCTTAGGTCCAGTTGATCCTCAACTAGGCAACTTTCCAGCCGCCAGTATTCTCAAGGTTGCAGAACAAAAGCCTATTAGTGAAGTTGATGACCAAACCCTGATTATGGCAGATCTATCACGCAAAGCCATTCAGCAGGTACAACGTTTTGTGCGAACTCTGTTAAAGGACTGTACACCTAAACAGAAAATTAAGCCAGAAAATATTGAAAATATTGTTGAAGCTCTAACAACAGGACGTGTTACCCACGACTATCCTATTACCGTTGAGGAAGCAACAGAAATGGGGCTGCCCGTAACGGTTGGACTGCCCCGAATTGTTTACGACCTGATGGAGTTGTACCCGCAACCACAAGGCGGACGCCCGACAGTACAGTACATCCCCATGCCTTATGATGACCGTCGTCCATTGCTACCAGTTCCCAAAGGCAGACCGTTAGAAGAACCAAATCAGAGAACTTAACAAACTTAGGCGATCGCTCTTGCTGAGACGAACTGTCAAGTGGTTGTGAGTTGGTGGAGAGAATCTAGTGTTCAATCTTAACCACCGCGTCATTTAAGCTTTGATAAATTTTAAGGAGTTGCCGTTGGCGTTGCAGTTGGTGTTGCAGTTGGTGTTGCCGTTGGCGTTGCAGTTGGTGTTGCAGTTGGTGTTGCAGTTGGTGTTGCAGTTGGCGTTGCAGTTGGTGTTGCAGTTGGCGATGCCGTTGGAGTTGCCGTTGGTTTGGCTGTCGGTGTTGCAGTTGGCGATGCCGTCGGAGTTGCCGTTGGTTTGGTTGTCGGTGTTGCAGTTGGCGATGCCGTCGGAGTTGCCGTTGGTTTGGCTGTCGGTGTTGCAGTTGGCGCTGCCGTCGGTGTCGGTGTAGATGCGGGAGCTGCGGCAGGTTTTTGAAGAAGTTCTCTAACCTCTTTGTCAAGTCTCTGCCTTAACGCTAAGTCGGCAATTCCTGTTTCTTGCAGTCCTAATTTTTTTTGATACTGCTTCACTGCTGCTTCGGTTTGAGGGCCGTAGAATTGATTCCTGGGAAGCGGAGGATTTGGCTTTAGCACCGCATTCAAGTTTGCCTGTAGAATCTCAACTATGTTGGCTGCAAAGTCTTGAGTTTTTGCTCCTGCAATACCGTCAGTAGGTTGTAATTTATAGCCTTTTTGAAATTCCTGAATCGCTTGTTTCGCGTCTGCATTCGTTAAAGGTGCATTTGACACTGGAATTTTATAACCAAGTCCATGCAAGACAGCGCGGAATTCCTGGGGAGTATAGTTACGCGCTCGGACAGCAATAGCAGAGTCTGCGATCGCTACACTAGCTGTTACCAGACAAACAACTGCCACATTCACGCTTGATTTTCCAAACTCACACCACATGGTTAACACTCCTTCAGAGAAAATCACCAAAATATCAATAATAAACAGATGCATTTTAAATTTATTTAACATCTGTTTTATTGATTATTAATGATTTTTGATTCATTTTGCTAATACTCAGTTAAAATTAGCTGACCTCTTATATTATGTATAGTCATCTATCTCTAGTGGTAATTTTTATACCACATAATTAAATTTATTTATAAGTAATTATTTGGCTAAAATTTTTGCCAGTAAAGAAATAATGGTTAACCCAAAATCACCGAAGCAGTCTTACTTATGGATTGAGAGACTCATGGCAATTATTGCCACCATAAACTTAGGCTTAGTTTTGTTTAATTTAAGTTACGTTCCTTGGCGAGATTTTTACTTGCGACATCTACCTCAGTTAACTCGCATATACGATCCAATTAAAGGTATTGAATCTCACAGAGAAACTGAAAAATATCTCAGAACAGTTAATGAATTACAGGAGGTAGTAAATAAGACAGGATTAAATTCACCAGAGGCAAAAGCGCGACTAGAAGAATTGAGCCGCCTGAGCACAGAGATGATCGATGATAATCCGTTTGCCGTAGCAGGAAAAAGTGGCACCCTAGAAAAAATCAAAAATAGAATGCGCGATCGCCTTAGGCAAGAATCTGCCAAGCAAGCCTTTGCCACTTTTTGGAGCCAGAATTATTTATTGCAAAATGGTTGGACAAAAGAATTTAATTTTTTTAATCGGCAAATTCGACCTTTAATAGCCACTAACTACTTTCGGCAAATCGGAGAAAATGGCGAATTTATTGATTATTTTTGGATAATTGACTTACCATTCGTATTTATCTTTGCTATTGATTTAGCCGTTCGCAGTTACTATATCAAACGCCGCTATCTTGGTTTTAGCTGGTTAAATGCAATTTTATGGCGCTGGTATGACTTACTTTTTTTGCTACCGTTTTGGCGGTGGTTGCGAATGATACCAGTTTTAGTTCGTCTTGACAAAGCAAAATTGCTAAATTTACAACCACTAAGACAGCAAATTCATTTGGGTGTTGTGACAAGTTTTGCCGAGGAAATCACAGAAATAGTTGTCGTCAGAGTAATTAACCAAATTCAAGGCTCTATTCAAACTGGTGAGTTTGTACGCTGGCTCCTACAAAAAGAAAACTTGCGCCCCTATATAGATATTAATAATGTCAATGAAATGGAAGCGATCGCTACTCTTGTGATACAAACGATTGTTTACCAAGTTCTTCCCAAAATTCAGCCAGAAATAATTGCCATTTTGCGTCACAACATAATTGGGGCTTTCAATCATTCTCCCATCATCCATAACCTGCAAAACTTGCCTGGGCTGACACAGGTAGAAATCCAGTTAAGCGAGCAACTGGCAACCCAATTAACTACTAACCTCTACAATGCGCTAGTTACTGCTGTAGAAGATCCCGTTGGAGCCAAATTAACAACTCAGCTAGTACAACGTTTCAGCGAAGCCTTAGGAACAGAAATACAGAAAAAACAAGTACTGTCAGAATTACAAAGCTTGCTTGTAGACTTTTTGGAAGAAATCAAGCTTAACTATGTAAAACGTTTATCTCAAGAAGATTTCGAGAAAATATTAGAACAAACCAGGCAACTGAGAACTTATGCTCCATCTCAATCAGTTGTTGTCAAAGGCTCTACCTTACTAGTGCAGCAAGAAGGGATTAGGGACTAGGGACTAGGAGCACCAGCAGCAATACTCAATCACCAGTCCCCAGTACCCAATCCCTAATCACCTGTACCTAGTCCCCAATTCCCGATCCCCAATCTACAGGTGTACAATTTAACCAAAATGTACTAGTCTAAATTTCTATCGGAGGATAGAGAAAAAAGAAACTCTTTCTTGCTTCTCGCCCTTAAAAAAATGCGCTAAACTCGAAAGGAAGGCGAATCAAAATTGGTTCGCAAAAAGACTTCTTGGAAGATATCCCTATCGCAGGAAGTGGGTCGGTACCCACTTTTTTTGTTGGAATCGTTGCATGACTCATCCTTTAGTACCACAAATTGTAGATTTGGCTACACCAGTAGCGGAAGAACTGGGGTTGGAAGTTGTTGGAGTAATTTTTCATACAAACCAACGTCCACCAGTTTTGCGGGTAGATATTCGTAACCCTCATCAGGATACTGGTTTGGATGATTGCGAGCGGATGAGCCGTGCTTTAGAAGCTACATTAGATGCGGCTGAGGTCATTCCAGATACCTACGTCTTAGAAGTGTCAAGTCCCGGTATTTCCCGTCAACTAACTACAGACCGAGAGTTTGTTTCCTTTAAGGGATTTCCTGTGCTCGTTTCCACTTCCCCACCCTATGAAGGACAACAAGAGTGGACTGGCCAGTTGATCCGCCGAGATGAAACGTCAGTTTACCTAAATCAAAAAGGCCGCGCGATCGCGATCCCCCGCGTCCAAATTACCAAAGTGCGGCTGGATGATCGTCGATAAAAAAGACTAGGGACTAGAGGCTAGGGACTAGAGGCTAGGAAGAGGACAAGGAGCAGAAAAGACAAGGAGATAAGGGGATAAGACGTGAGTCACAATCCTTCCCCTTGTCCTCGTGTCCCAGAATCCCCGTGTCCTCCAGTCCCTATTCCTCAGTCCCTAATCCCTATTTGTAAAGGAGATTGCTTATGTCAATGGTAAGTTTACCTGGATTGAAAGAGTTAATAGAAAATATAAGCCGGGAGCGTAATTTACCCAAAATTGCAGTGCAAGCAGCCATTAGAGAAGCACTACTTAAAGGATACGAACGTTATCGTCGTGCTCAAAATTTAGATAGAAAGCACTTTGACGAAGATTACTTCGATAATTTTGATGTGCAGCTAGACGTTGACGAAGAAGGCTTTCGAGTCGTTGCCACCAAAACTATAGTTGAAGAAATTAATAATAACGATCATGAAATTGCCCTACAACAAGTTCAAGAAATGGGAGGAGAAGAAGCACAGTTAGGGCAGGAAGTAGTGCTTGATGTCACCCCAGATCAAGGGGAATTTGGACGAATGGCAGCAATGCAAACCAAGCAAGTCTTGGCACAAAAACTGCGGGATCAGCAACGACAATTGATTCAAGAAGAGTTTCAGGATTTAGAAGGAACAGTTCTGCAAGCAAGAGTTCTGCGGTTTGAGCGGCAATCGGTGATTATGGCTGTCAACAGTGGCTTTGGTCAGCCTGAAGTAGAAGCTGAATTACCCAAGCGCGAACAATTGCCCAACGATAATTATCGTATCGGTGCTACGTTCAAGGTTTATTTGAAAAAAGTTTCTCAAGGTCAGCAAAGAGGGCCGCAATTATTGGTATCTCGTGCTGATGCTGGTTTAGTAGTTTATTTATTTGCTAACGAAGTACCAGAAATCGAAGACGAAGTTGTCAGGATTGTGGCAGTGGCGCGGGAAGCTAACCCCCCATCCCGCCACGTTGGGCCTCGAACTAAAATTGCTGTAGATACCCTTGATCGCGATGTAGATCCAGTCGGTGCTTGTATTGGCGCTAGGGGATCGCGAATTCAAGTCGTAGTTAACGAATTACGGGGTGAAAAAATTGATGTAATTCGCTGGTCGCCAGATCCTGCAACTTACATCGCCAATGCCCTCAGTCCAGCACGAGTAGACGAAGTGCGCTTGATGGATCCAGAAACTAGGCAAACTCATGTACTTGTGGCGGAAGACCAACTCAGTTTAGCCATTGGTAAAGAAGGGCAAAATGTTCGTCTGGCGGCTCGCTTAACTGGTTGGAAAATTGATATCAAAGATAAAGCTAAATACGATCATCTAGCCGAAGACACCAAGTTTGCAGAGGCAAGAGCCAAGTATAAAGCCGAAGATATAGATGATGTTGCCGATATAGATGATGTTGATGATGATGATATTTATGAAGAAGAATTAGAGAATGAAAATCAAGAAGATCTAGAGAACGAACTAGAAGACGAAAACTATGATCGCGACGAGGAGTAATTAAAATAATTACAAATTAAAAATTTTTAACATCTAGATCTGGGTAGACAAGACTTTCAAATCAATGAAACCAAACCATAGGCGTTGCTTGAGTTGTCGCAAAGTGGGTTTAAAAAATGAGTTTTGGCGGATTGTCCGCGTCTTTGAGTCTGGACAGGTACAATTAGATGAGGGCATGGGGCGTTCTGCCTATATTTGCCCAAATCCGAACTGTCTCAGTGCAGCTCAGAAAAAAAATAGACTAGGACGCTCGCTACGTGCATCAGTGCCAGAAACACTGTATCAGACATTGTGGCAACGCTTAGTTCAAAGCAATTTTCAAAATCAAATTGAGTTTTAACCGCCATTTGGCGGTTATCTCCAGAGGAATTGTGCCGACAGCCGCCACCCCAGCGCTATCGCCACACCCTCTGTTACGCTAGAAATTAGTGCCAAAATAGTAAAGGGGTGTCAGGCAAGTCGCTCTTAAATATCTAAAGGAGCGAAGCGACACTCATCACAAGAATTACGCTTAATGTGTTGTGGAAGACTCAGAATCAGCAAAACAAAAAACTAAAAAATTGCAATCTGGTAGCGCCCACGCGCAGTCCGGCGTCAACCATCATCTCTGGTGGCGATGCCAGCATTAAACCGAAACATCTCTCTTTCCTGATTGGAGGCACCGGCAACAAAACGGCAACCTAAACACAGTAATCAAAGGATGGAGATGTCGCACTAGCTGGCACCCATCCGTTAAAACTGTAAATTATAGGGGAAGAGTGGATGAACAACGGCAAAGTTAGAATCTACGAATTATCAAAGGAATTGAATTTGGATAACAAAGAGCTATTAGCAATTTGCGACCAGCTCAATATTGCGGTCAAAAGCCATAGCAGCACGATTACAGAATCCGAAGCGGAACGTATCCGTTCCCAAGCAGAAAAACTGGCAGCTACACATGTGATGCCAAAAAAAGATCATCACGGTACAACCAGTCATAAACAAAGTACACTACAAATAAACTCACGCAACCGTCCTGCTGCATCTCAAAAACAAGAATTGTTAGAAATTCGCAAACCAAAACCACCCAAAAACACTCCTGCCAACGCATCTGAAGCGTCGGCTGCTACCAATAATCAAGCCGCTCTTTCTGAGCTTAATCCACCACCTCCAAGACCCTTCGCTCCTTCACCTGTCTCGTCAATGAAGCCGACGGCACCAACTCGACCTGTACCCCGGAATCAGTCTGAGACCTCACAAATAACAGCTGTGACAGACGCGGATAACACCCCCAAGACAACCCAGCCAGGGGAAAAAATTGCAGCGGAAAAACCAGAAACGCCTTCCCCTGCACCTCAAAAACCGAAACAGGAAAAACCCCAAAAACCACAACTGTCAGCTCCACCTGCAAGACCTGTTGCAGAAAAACCGGAATCGGCCGCTCAAACCAGTCAGCCAGAAAAACCGATCCTCAAACGCGATCGGGATAAAGGTGGCAAGGGTAAGGCACAGACACCTGTCGGTGTGGAAGCTGGACAGACACAGCAGCCACCGAAACCGTCACGTCCTACTTCACCACAGCCGAAATCTGATCGCAAAGAAGGCAGACCCAGTTCTCCACAAGGAGAAGGTCAAAAAACCAGAGTTCCGGCCCGTCCTCCTCAGGCACCCATGGCACCGACGCCACCCAAACCCATGCCTGTGGGAGCCACAAAGGCGCAGATAGTACAAGAGTCAGAGGAAGAGGAAACAGAAGTAACCGAAATCATCGAACTCAAGCGTCCAGCCCCACCTCGTCAAACTAAATCTGGGAAGAAATGGGAAGAAGAAGAGATTGACGAAGTCAAAGAGTCAGCGAAAGCTGGCAAGCTAGGCGCTAAAGGCAAACGCCTCAAGCCCATTGTCGATGATTTTGAGGACGAAGATTTCCTTGATGAAGAACTGGAGACAGCAGAATCTACCATTCAGATCAGTAATGCGATCGTTCGTCCGCCTAAACCTAAAGCTGCTAGACCAGCACAACCTGTTGCTCCAGCTCCAGCAGCTAGACCGAAAAAGCCAGCCGCAGCCACCCGTGAGCAGCAACGTCGCCCACAAGAACAAAAGCGTGAGCGTCCAGAAAAGCTGATCGTCACAGGTACGATGACTGTGCAAGAGTTGGCTGACGCCTTGGCGGTTGCCGACACTGAGATTGTGAAGATTCTGTTCCTCAAAGGCATGGCGGTGAGTATCACTCAAAACCTTGATATTCCCACAATTACTCTGATTGCAAAAGAGCTAGAAGTAGAGGTAGAAACCCAAGAACCAGAAGCAGAAGCTCGCAAAGTCACGGAAATGCTGGATGTGGCAGACTTGGAAAACCTCCATCGACGTCCGCCAGTAGTGACAATTATGGGTCACGTAGACCACGGTAAAACCACCCTACTTGACTCGATTCGCAACACCAAAGTAGCAGCTGGTGAAGCTGGTGGAATTACTCAGCACATCGGTGCTTACCACGTAGATGTTGAACATGATGGCAAAATCCAGCAAGTAGTATTTTTGGATACACCAGGTCACGAAGCGTTCACAGCTATGCGGGCGCGGGGAGCACGGGTGACAGATCTTGCTATTTTGGTAGTAGCTGCCGATGATGGGGTTCGTCCGCAGACAGTGGAAGCAATCAGCCACGCCCAAGCCGCAGAAGTGCCAATTGTCGTAGCAATTAACAAAATCGATAAAGAAGGCGCTCAACCTGATCGGGTGAAGCAAGAATTAACCCAGTATGGTCTGACTCCAGAAGAGTGGGGCGGCGAAACAATTATGGTTCCCGTCAGTGCTATCAAAGGTGAGAACCTAGATACTTTGTTAGAGATGATTTTGCTGGTAGCAGAAGTAGAAGAACTATCTGCCAACCCAGATCGTCGTGCGAAGGGAACGGTGATTGAAGCCCACTTAGATAAAGCAAAAGGTGCAGTTGCTACTCTGTTAGTACAGAATGGCACCCTGCACGTAGGTGATATCTTAGTGGCTGGTTCGGTGTTTGGAAAAGTCCGAGCAATGGTGGACGACAGAGGTGCCAGAGTAGAAGTGGCTTCTCCTTCTTTTGCTGTTGAGGTACTAGGTTTAAGTGATGTGCCTGCGGCTGGAGATGAATTTGAGGTCTTCCACAACGAGAAAGAAGCACGAGCACTTGCTACTGAAAGGGCCGAAAAACAACGTCAATCCCGCCTCATGCAGGGACGCGTGACTTTGGCTGCCATCTCCGCTCAAGCCCAAGAAGGCGAGTTGAAAGAACTCAACTTAATCCTGAAGGGAGACGTACAGGGATCGGTAGAAGCGATTGTGGGATCACTCAAGCAAATTCCGCAAAACGAAGTGCAAATCCGCTTGTTGTTAGCTGCCGCCGGGGAAATTACCCAAACGGATATTGACTTGGCTGCTGCCAGTGGAGCTGTCATCATCGGTTTCAATACTACCTACGCCAGTGGTGCCAGACAAGCCGCCGACGAAGCTGGTGTAGATGTACGCGAATACAATATCATCTACAAACTCCTAGAAGACATCCAAGGCGCTTTGGAAGGTCTGTTAGAGCCAGAGTTAGTGGAAGAACCTCTGGGACAAGCAGAAGTCCGTGCTATCTTCCCTGTTGGTCGTGGTGCGGTTGCTGGTTGTTACGTCCAATCTGGCAAGCTGATTCGCAACTGCAAGCTGCGTATTCGGCGTGGTGGCAAGGTAGTCTACGAAGGTATCCTTGATTCGCTCAAGCGTATGAGAGAGGACGCACGCGAAGTTAACGCCGGCTATGAATGCGGTATTGGTGTGGATAAATATAGTGACTGGTCAGAAGGTGACATTATCGAAGCCTACCAGATGGTTACTAAGCGCCGCACCCTCTCGGCTGCTAGATAAATAAAGTAAAAGAGTAGCAGAGTGGGAGAGTATAGTGAATACTTAAACTAATTATTCCCCTATCTCCCTCTCCTTCTACCCTCTTGCTTATTGCTTTATTTAAGTTCTCTGTAATTATCCAAGCTACAAAATAACTAAAGGTTAATCTCCGCAATCTGCTTGCTACTTGTAAATGGTATTTAGTCTGTCTTAAACATAAGGCAGAGGAGTGGAAGTAGGAGGCACAAGGTAAAGACTGTTTTCATTCCCCCGTTAGGTAATTTAATTACATGACTGTCTGATTAGAAATTCTAATTCTAAGTTTTCATAACTGGGGTTAGACTTTATGATTAGTTAGAATCCTGTTTTATATTTAGTAATTTGCTCTATGGGTAGCAAATTTTGTCAGTTTTCTATTTTCTAAATGAAGTGCCTGAGCTTAGTTACAAACTCATTGCAAAATTTCTCAAAAAATATATTGTAGCCAGTTTCAGTAAGCACATCACGAATTTTAGTCACAAATGAAACAGAATTTGCTGCCGTAAAATATTACCTTTAGATCAAGATTTAGCAGAATTTTACGATTGTTACGGGTATGGGGTTTTATTGAATCTTCAAATGATTCGTAAGCTCGCCCCAAATGTAGATCACACAAACAGTGGGTCAATCTGCTGATAAAGCTAAGACTAAAAACTGAGGTAACTATGGCTCGAATTCAAACTTCTAGCGATCGCTCATTCTCTTATGATGCCGATATTTGGAATAGCCTAAAGTGTGCGATCGCCACTAGTTCCGGTTTCCAGCGCTGGTTAGTAGAGCGCGATGTTCAATTTCAAAAGCTTAGTCTGGAACAACAAGTCCAACGGTATTTGCGGGAAACTTTAGAAAATTTAGCCTACTAAAAATCCTTTGGTTGTACTTATCCTTATTTCTTGGATAGGTATTGTGCCAACTCAATCTTTTAGCCTTGCATATAGTGCCAAATTGGCATACAGGAGTCTTGTTTCAAGATTTTGGACTAGCCTATTAATCAATGTTTTTAATCCAAAATCCGAAATTTGTACTGAGCTTGTCGAAGTATCCACGCATTGGTACAAGTGGTGAATACAGATAAAGTCTGTAGTGATTTGCCGTAAACAAACTAAGGCAATTTGTATTCCAAACTTCGTAAATTTGTAGCTTAGGTTTCCTTTCTCAATGAGGGCAAATTAGTTAATTAACTTCAAAATAAGCCTTGCCTTATCATTTTCTACGCTGTACGTGTATATGAGAAAGTAATATGGCAAGGCATAAGGGTAAGTTATAGTGCTTGAAATCACCTGATCAGAATCATTTTTTAGTTGGTGTTACTATAAGCTTAATTGTCTTGCTATTTTTAAATCTTGAAATATTTTATATTTAAGTGAATCTTTGGAATTCCCTTAACAGGGTTAATACTGCTGTTAAGACTTCCAGCTATGGTAGTAAAAGAGCTAAGTAAATTAACATCAATGACTATACAGATTATATCCTTGACCTTTTAGAGAAGTCAGGGATATTATGAAGTGCATTTTCAGTTTAATTTGATTTTTCTACCTACTAATTTTTGAATAGTAGATACGAATTACTATGTATAATTTGCCAAAAATACATATCAGTTCTGAGGAGATTGTTAGTTACCTTAAAAGTGAAATGAGTTTGCGGCAAATATATTACAAGATACTATCTCAAAAACTAATACATTATGTAGCCAAAGAAAGAGGAATAGTTGTCACTACAGAAGAAATTCAAGATGAAGCAGAGCGCCAACGACGCGAGGAGCAATTAGAAAAAGCTGCTGATACGATGGCATGGTTAGCACAGCAATTTATTTGTCCGGATGATTGGGAAGTTGGAATTCGTAATCGACTGTTAGCAAAAAAAGTAGCAGAAACACTTTTTTCTCAAGATGTAGAAAATTTTTTTATTCAAAATCGCTTAGAGTTTGAACAAGTTATTCTCTATCAAATAATTATTGATTGTGAAAAACTGGCTCAAGAAATTTACTATCAAATTGAAGAAGGAGAAATTAGTTTTTATGAAGCCGCTCATTTGTACAATATTGATGAAAATCGTCGGAAAAAGTGTGGTTATGAAGGTAAACTTTATCGTTGCTCACTTCCACCAAATATAACTGCTGTTATCTTTAACGCTACTTCTCAACAACTGATTGGCCCCATTAAAACTGAGCAAGGTTATCATCTATTTATGGTTGAAGAGCTGATATCAGCAGAGCTAACATCGCAAATATATGAAGAAATTTTAAATAATATGTTTCAAAAATGGTTAGCTGCTGAGGTGGAATGTTTGCTGCAATGATAAGTGATTAGGCAAAATTAAAGTTATGGGTGGAGGCAAGGGGATAGGGGAGCCAGCGCGTTGCGAGCAGCGCTCTTGGTAGGGTTTCCAACGGACTGTTCCTACAACGGGGAACAGGGAACAGCAAAAAAAATGTGTAATTAATTTTGTTTAGGTACTTATCTCACCAGAAGATAGGGGCTAGAGAAAAAAGATGTAACGAGAAAATTCTCTTCCCTTCTGCCCTCTGCCTTGAAAGTCACCTCACCCTCTGCCCCTCTCCTTAGCAAGGAGAGGGGTGTCCGACAGGACGGGGTGAGGTTTTTCATGCCTGGCGATAAAACTTGTTTCATTGGGACTGCCTTTTGAAAGCATTACTCTCGTTGTATTGGTACACCCAACCAATTACTTAATTCATTAGCTAGCCATTCGATTTCTAATTCAGATTCAACAGGAGCACCTTTACCACCAATTTGGTACCGATTTACTCCTGCCCAAACAGTTAGTTGGGGTGGAACTTCGATTCTGTTGCCTTGAAAGTCACTAGTAAAAGTTCTTGGTGTATAGACTAGCTTAGTAATTTCTTGTGTTGGTGTGGGCGGAACCCGATTGAATTTCAATCCCAACATTTCAGAAGTAAATGTTATTGAGGAGCGATCTAGGTGCAATCGGATACGCTTTAGTATGGGAGAGAGAATTAAATACACCATATGCAAACCAGCACCCCAAAAAGGTAGTGAGAATAAAGCAAAGGGGATGTTTACAGGAAAAGGAGCAGCTAAAGCATTTATTGTCCAAAACAGGATAAATGAATTCCAGGCGATCGCAAACAAAACCATGAACGCCGTTGAACCTTTAAAACCTGTAGGTGGAATGAGAATTTCTAAAGCATCCGCATTTTTAGTCAACGTAATTTTACTACCAATTGGTTTGGTAACACTTAAAGCAGTGCTATTGATGACTTGGGGGTTTTCTAAAGCCTCCAGTGCTTTTAGGGCAGAAGGCAAACGTCTTTCTAGACTAGGTTCAGTCATCCACTTCAGCCAGTGACTAAAAGCAGGAGTGATGTTTGCTGCTTGTTCAAATTGAATGCGAAAATCCTTTTGGGGTAAATCAGCGGGATGGGTTCCCGTTAGCAAGTAAATTAAAGTAGCCCCTAAGCTGTATAAATCAGAAGCAGGTACAGTGCGCCCGCCAAATTGTTCTGGTGGCATATACCCATAAGTTCCTACCACCGTGACTGTACTGCCTTCGCTTGCTGCCACAGTCTGTACTGAGCCAAAATCTACCAAATAGACTTGCCCAACACTATTACCAGAGCGATCGCTCAACAAAATATTGCTAGGCTTAATATCACGGTGAATTACAGGAGGATTTTGCTCATGCAGGTAAATGAGAATTTCTAAAATTGCTTTGGCTATTTCTTTGACTTCCGCTTCTGTAAAAGTACGTCCAGCTTGTAAATATTGCTCTAAAGATTGGGCAGCTATATAAGTCTGCACCAAAGCAAAACCTTTAAAATTCTGTGTATTTACCTCAAAATAATCTAAGTAGCGCGGAATTGAGGTATGGGACAAAGATTTTAAAGTCTCAGCTTCCCGCTCAAACAGTTTAAGATCATCCCATTCAAAATCACTATTGAAAGATAGCAACTTGACTACAACCAATTCACCAGTCATGCGATCGCGAGCCAAGAACGTCCGTCGCCCAGCCTTTTTACCTAGCTGCTGCTGTACTTCGTAGCGGGAAGCGAAGCTATCGCCATCGGGCAACTCGCCTAAAATTTGACTAGTCATAGTAATTGGTTATAGCGCTACGTTGAAGCCATATCTTTCTTTACTATAACTGTATACAAATATATGCCTTCTCAACTCTGGCCTTACAGTAGTCCTGGCATCCCGGATGATTTATTCGAGCACTTACCAGGAATTCCCTTGAGTCAACGAGAAATTCGACTACTATTGATTGCTCAATTGCGCCTTCAACCCGATACAGTTTTGTGGGACATTGGTGCAGGTACGGGTACTATTCCTGTAGAAGTTGGTTTGTTATGTCCCCAAGGGCGAATTATTGCTGTGGAAAGGGATGAAGAAGTTGCCAACCTAATTCGCCGTAACTGCGATCGCTTTGAAGTCAAAAATGTTGAAGTCATCGAAGGCAGCGCTCCTGATTGCTTGCACGATGTCAAACAAACACCCCAACGCGTTTGCATTGAAGGTGGACGCCCAATTCAGGAAATTTTGCAGACAGTTTGGCATTATTTGCCATCTTCGGGTAGAGTTGTCGCCACAGCTGCTAATCTAGAAAGTCTGTATGCTATTTCTCAGTGTTTTGCTCAGTTGCAAGCGAGAAATATAGAAGTCGTGCAATCTGCGGTTAATCGTTTGGAAACACGCGGTTTTTCTCAAACCCTCGCTGCCGTAGATCCAATTTTTATCCTCAGTGGTGAGAAACTAGACTGAAGCCAAATAAAACACACTAGGGGCTAGGGGCTAGAGGCTAGATAATAGCAGAAAATTCAACTCACAACTCCCTAATCCCTAGTCCCCCCTAGTCCCCAATCCCCAGTACCTTGTCCCTAGTCCCCAGTTATGCCTTGGTCTCGAATTTTCAGTGGAATTATAGCAATTACTGTTGCACTATTGGCAACAGTTTTAGGCGGATGGTATTTTACCATCGTATTTGCCGTGATTATATTTTTAGGTCAAAACGAATACTTTGGTTTGGTGAAAGCCAAAGGCATAGCTCCTGCTGCAAAAACCACTATTGTTGTTAGTCAAGTTCTGTTAGTTATCTGTACGCTGGATGGCAATTTAGCTGATGCCGTTATGCCTGTGGCGGGTACATTCATTTGTTTTTATCTATTATTTCAGCCCAAAATGGCGACGATCGCCGATATTTCCGCTTCAATTTTGGGGCTATTTTACACTGGTTATTTACCAAGTTACTGGGTAAGGTTGCGAGCGATTAATAGTACAGTTGTCAGTAACCTTCCTTTGGGAGGTTATTGGCCTTCAAATTGGGCTGATGTTCTCCAACATAAACACACAACTTCTTTGCCAAATGGTTTGACAGCAACATTGCTAACTTTTGCCTGTATCTGGGGAGCTGATATTGGTGCTTATATTATTGGTAAATTCTTTGGTAAAACCCCTTTATCTGATATCAGTCCGAAAAAAACCGTTGAGGGTGCTGTCTTCGGTGTTTTTGCCAGCATTATGATCGCTTTTGCTGGAGCTTACTACTTTAATTGGCCTCAATACCCAATCACCGGTTTAACATTAGGTTTATTGATTGGCATTGCTAGCCTGTTGGGCGATCTCACCGAGTCTATGCTCAAGCGGGATGCTGGAGTCAAAGATTCAGGGCAATTAATTCCCGGACACGGCGGTATATTAGACCGTACCGATAGTTATATTTTTACGGCTCCTTTAGTTTTCTATTTTGTCACTCTCCTGTTGCCGCTACTGGTTTAGTAGTCTGCCATGCAAATTATGAAAGGTTATACATCCCCGACTTTTTTAAAAAGTCGAGGATCTGAACACCCTATTTTCAGATGAGATAAGTAGGCACTAGAAAGGAAAAAGCTTCTAGCAGTAAAAATATTATGAAGAATTAATAAATAATATTTTTTATCTTTAAGTTTTTACTTTAAGGTTTAACGTTAATTCGTCCCCGACACACTACCTTTCCTGGGATCAGTTGTAGCTCTTGGATGTCAACTTCCGAACCCAAATCTATATAATGTTCATTCTCATTTTCTACTCCAAATCCCGTGTTGTGGTTCGGAAAAATTTGTGTTACTTGTAACTCATGTTTGCTCAGTAATTTTAAGCGTACACACATTTCTGATGGAGTATGGTTGTTTTCAGGAAGTGGGGAGAAATAAAGTATAAAGTGACCATTACCAAGAATAATTTTTTGCCAAATTATCGGCTTGGATTTTGAGCGTTGTTCTGGTGACAGTTTATCCAATAGCTCATTTAATCCTGATACTAATAAAGTAGAAGCAGCAGAGGCATTAAGATCGTCCTCTTCCAAGGTAATTTCCCCACTAACTGGTACTGTTTCTAACAGTCGCAGTGGCTGTCCCTTAAGTACTGAGCCAATATTGATACGAATATTTTGTGCTAATAATTGAATTTGCCTAACATGAAGACCTCGATAAACAGCGTAACTAGCACTAATGGACACTAAGGGGATAAAACCAGAGAGAATTTGGCGATCGCTGGCTTTAATCTCAACTTCTAACTCAGAGATTTGACTAACTTGCGATCTCAACCATACTTTGAGTGCTGCTTTCAGCACATTTGTGACAATCCGAAGTTTTTTCTGGGGACTTTGGGTTTCGAAATTGTTTTCTGGCATCTACTCGCTCAATGTAATGGGTATTTACTTACAAATCTACAAGTGTTTAAACAAAACTTAAATGTATCATTTGTGGCTACCAATAACCAACCACAAATATACGATTTAAGTAGATCGGTACAAATAAAGCTAACTCGTTAAGACCGTCATTTGTCATTTGTCCTTCGTCATTGGTTAGGTTTTTAAACATATTTACTTTTCGTGACTTAGTTGTATTTATTACCACCAACTTACTTAATCAATAAGGACTTACAAAAAAGTAGTCACGAGTTAGGAGTCAGAATATTTTGTATTCTGGGTTCTGAATTCTTCAAGTAATTTTTTAAGTTTTAATTTCAGAATAAGCAATTTCCACATGGAGACTAGGTTACAAAAAATTCTATCTCAATGGGGTATTGCCTCGCGTCGTCAAGCCGAAGAAATGATTAGGCGATCGCGTGTGCGTGTCAACGGAGACGTAGCGCATTTGGGGCAAAAAATTGATCCCCAAACAGACACAATTACAGTTGATGGCAAGCCAGTATCAGCTGTAGAACGTCCAGCTTTGGTGTATTTGTTATTACACAAACCAGCAACTGTAGTCTCCACTTGCTACGATCCCCAAAATAGAAAGACAGTTCTGGATCTATTACCACCAGAATTGCGTACTCGTCAAGGTATTCACCCTGTTGGGCGTCTAGATGCAGATTCTACCGGAGCACTAATACTCACGAATGACGGAGAATTGACTTTCCGGCTCACCCATCCGCGTCACAGTATTCCCAAAACCTATCATGTTGTGGTGAAGGGACATCCTCCGCCAGCCGTGCTGCAAATGTGGAGTAAAGGTGTAGTGTTGGATGGAAGAAAAACGCGATCGGCACAAGTAAAACTGATCGAAAGATTAGCCGACTCTAGCTGTTTAGAAATTATTTTAAAGGAGGGAAGAAATCGCCAAATTCGCCGTGTTGCCCAACAATTGGGCTATCCAGTTATTAAACTACATCGTACTGCTATAGGTTTAATTCAGTTACAAGCACCTAACCAGAGGCGTTTGCGTGAAGGTGAGTATCGTCATCTCACAGAAAGCGAAATTAAATATTTACAAAAAATTCAAGTAAATTCCCAATTAAAGATTTAGCTAGATTCAAGGAGCATAAAAGCCAATGAAGTGGTTTAGAAGGAATCACAAGTATGAGTCTGCGCCTTCAGTTGACGAGCAAAAGCAAGCCGAAAAGTTAGCAGCCATAGGCGGGCAACTGAGTGCCTCACGCCAGGAAAAAGGTTTATCACTAGAGGAAATGGTTGTACTGACAAAAGTTCCTCGGCGGCTATTGCAAGCAATTGAAGAAGGTAATTTCAAAGAACTTCCAGAGCCAATCTACATTCAAGGGTTGATTCGACAATATGCCGATGCATTGGGCTTTAATGGTACAGAATTTGCCAGTTACTTCCCAGTTAACATCAACAAAATCATTACCAAGCCTGTTTTGAAGACTACGACAATTAGTGAATTACGTCCAATTCATCTTTACCTAATTTATGTATTTGTGATTTTATCTTCTGTGATTGGTTTATCTCGATTATTGAATCCTAACGCATTACAAACAGCAAATAGAAATCAGCAACAGCCAGATGTAGAAGCTGCTTTAAATTCACGAGCCACTCAAAATGCTCAACAAAAACTTCAGTCTGTCAGTGAAATTACAAGTAACGAAGAACAACAGTTGCAAATTGGTGTCATTTTGACAGAGAAATCCTGGATTCAGGTTAGAGTTGATGGCAGAGTCGAGTACGAAGGTGAACTACCACAGGGCTTTCGTGGCAATTGGCAAGCCCAAGAGCAATTAACAGTGAGAACTGATAATGCTGGAGGCGTGTTGGTAAGTGTCAACCGTCAAAAAGCCAAGCAATTGGGAGAGCCAGGCAAACAAAAAGAATTTACCATCGCTGCCAACACAAGGTGATAAGTAGAAGGCAGGAGGCAGAAGGGAAAAAATTTATCTTATTTAGTTGAATTGTGAGTGATGAATTATAAGTATCAAGTTTATTTATCACTCGACACTTATAATTTAAGTGCGTTGCTAAATTATGGTATAAATCCGGATGTAGAGACGCGATATATCGCGTCTCTACAAGGGTTTTGGCATTACGCAAAATTATTTTCACGCCATCAAATCAGTAACGCCAATTCAAAACTTATGACTTCGGTTGCGGAGTACGCCCGTATAACGTGGTTAATGTTTTCAGTTTCCAGGCAGACTCTTGAGTCAAAGCCTGTGCTTCATAACGCCATTCCCAATTGCCCTCCGCCTTGCTAGGAAAATTCATCCGCGCCTCAGTTCCCAAACCAAGAATATCTTGCAAAGGAAGAATCGCTAGATTAGCGATCGCACTCAAAGCCAGACGAATTAAATCCCAGTGGATGCCATCCGGGCTGAAGCAACCTAAATAAAGTGATAAATTTTGCTTTTCCCAATCTGAGGCTTGATTGAACCAACCTACAGTCGTGTCATTATCGTGAGTGCCGGTGTAAACCACTGCATTACGTTGGTAGTTAAAGGGTAAGTAGGGGTTGGCAGAATCAGAA
This sequence comes from Chlorogloeopsis sp. ULAP01, assembly GCF_030381805.1. Lineage (NCBI taxonomy): Bacteria > Bacillati > Cyanobacteriota > Cyanophyceae > Nostocales > Chlorogloeopsidaceae > Chlorogloeopsis > Chlorogloeopsis sp. ULAP01. The sequence goes on along the minus strand of NZ_JAUDRH010000004.1, from coordinate 237,125 downwards.
CCAAAAGCAAACTGCAAAATTTTCATTCCTGGAAATTCAAACTTGTCTCGCAGCGCTTCTACCTCTGGGGTAATCGTACCTAAATCCTCAGCCAAGACAGGCAGCTTACCCAGCTTTTGTTTAATTGTCTCAAATAACCGTTCTCCAGGTGCTTTTACCCACTCTCCATTGATAGCTGTTTCTTCGCCTTTTGGTACAGCCCAATAAGATTCAAATCCCCGGAAATGATCGATGCGAATAATATCGACATAATCCAGCATCGCTTCAAAACGCTGAATCCACCAGCTAAAATCTTGCTTTTGTAAAGTTTCCCAATTGTAAACCGGGTTGCCCCATAACTGACCGGTAGCGCTAAAGTAATCTGGTGGAACTCCCGCCATCAAATCCACTTCACCTGTCTGTTGATCTAGGCAAAAGATATCAGGATGCGCCCAAACATCTGCACTGTCATGAGCTACATAAATAGGAATATCACCAATTATATAGATGCCCCGCTCATTGGCATATTGCTTTAGTTCCGACCATTGGCGGAAAAACTCGTATTGAGTAAATTTATGGTAAAAAATTGCTCCAGCAAGTAATAGGCGCGCTGCTTCCATTGCTTTATCGTGGCGCTTGGCAATTTCTGGCTCCCATGTGTGCCAACTAGGGCTAGCTTGCGCATCCTTAAGTGCCATAAACAAAGCATAATCGTCTAACCAATAAGCTTTCGTTTGGCAAAAATTGGCGAATGCGTGTTGCTGTTCGGGTGTAGCATGGCTTTTAAAGTTAGCGCAGGCTTTTTTGATCAGAGGAATTTTAGCTGCTACAGCTAGCTGGTAATCTACCTTTCCTGTAGGAAATGCTGGTAAATTTGCAAAATCCTCTTCCTCCAGCAACCCTTCATCGCGCAGCTTTTCTGGGCTAATTAACAAAGGGTTTCCTGCCATAGCCGAGTATGACATATAAGGAGAATTGCCGTAACCAGTCGGCCCTAAAGGTAATACTTGCCAATATTGTTGGTTGCTTTCTTGGAGAAAATCAATAAACCGATAAGCCCCCGTTCCCAAATCTCCGATTCCATAGTGACTGGGAAAACAAGTGGGATGCAGCAAAATACCACTAGCTCTCAAAGGATGCATAATTAACCTGAACTGTAGGAGGAAGATATCCCAACGAATTTACCACGGAACAGACGTCTGCTTTCAGCTAACTGAGTGACCAGACTTAATGCAAAAATGGTGTTTTATGAATCATCAAAATCCTGTTCCGACTGTTGATATCATCATCGAATTGGTTGACCGTCCTCATCGACCAATAGTGTTAATTCAGAGACATAATCCGCCTTTGGGTTGGGCAATTCCCGGTGGTTTTGTAGATTATGGGGAAACTGTGGAAGCCGCAGCCCAGCGCGAAGCCACGGAAGAAACAGGTTTGCAGGTGGAGTTGATAGAACAATTACACGTGTATTCCGATCCGAATCGCGATCGCCGCAAGCACACGATCAGTATTGTTTTTTTAGCCGCAGCCAAAGGAGAAGCAAAAGCGGGAGATGATGCCAAGGATATTGGAATTTTTGAGCCTTGGTGCATACCTACTAATTTATGTTTTGACCACGATCGCATTCTCCAAGATTATTGGCGATATCGACATTATGGGATACGTCCGAGGTAGGGGATTGGGGATTGGGTACTGGGTACTGGTGATTGGGTACTGAGAAGAAGAAGCGGTGACAAGGTAAATAATTATCACCCACTCTCCCCATCTTCCCTCTCCCCCTCCTCTTCCTAATCCCTGTTCCCCCAACCCTATTTAAAAAATAAAACACAGGAATAACCAATGAATAAAAAAGTAGTTAATACTGAACAAGCACCTGCACCAGTCGGCCCGTACAATCAAGCTATTGTTGCTTCTGGTCAAATGATGTTTGTTGCTGGACAAATTGCGCTCGATCCGAAGACGGGTGCTATTGTCGGTACAAAAGATGTGACTAAGCAGACAGAACAAGTAATGGCTAATTTGCAGGCAATCTTAGCTGCGGCTGGGGCAAAGTTTGAGGATGTAGTCAAAACAACTGTCTTCTTAGCTGACATGAATGATTTCGCAGCCATGAATGCTATTTATGCTAAGTATTTTGACGAGGCTACAGCACCAGCACGAGCCTGCGTACAGGTATCGCGTTTACCTAAGGATGTGTTGGTAGAGATTGATTGTATTGCGGTAGTCAATAGGGAATAGGGTTGGGGCAACAGTGAGAGATTGGGCATTGGGAATTGGATTTTCTATGCCCTATGCCCCTTGCCCTGTACCCGTGTCCTCTTCCCAGTACCCAATCACCAGTACCCAGTACCCAATCCCCTTCATCTTATCTTCATCATTTCCTCGGAGAATATTCGGTTTAGCGATCGCCTTTTTGTTTCTTTGGGAACACTCTATTAAAGAGTGTATTAAGGAAGTGTCAAAAGTGACAGATGATTATGTAAATTCACCCCTTTCCTTAAGTGACAGAGAAGTGGTGCTAAAGGCTATTAATACTATTCGAGAAAGATTGCCACTGTTAATTGATATCACTGAGTCGGAGTGTAAATACTTACCAGAAGTTGAGGAGAAAAATCAGGAGCTAGTCACCAAGGCTGTAGAGGTGGCAATGCAAAACCCCAACTTTGCGTCTCGCAGCAAGCCACCCCAAAAGCGTCAGACTCTGCAACAAATTCTCAAACAACGCCAACAATTAAGTTTCGTGGGGCGAGAAGAACAAATCGCTCTATTTCGCCATAATTTAGAATTACCATTTGCAGATCATCAACATCGATTTATCTTCAATATTTTCGGGCAAGGTGGTGTAGGAAAAACCTTGTTATTGCGGCAGTTTCGCCAAATTGCTGAGAATGCAAAATTCCTCACCGCTTATACAAACGAGCTGGAAACCAACATTCCGGCAGTAATGGCTCATTTGGCACAACAGCTAGAACAACAAGGTTGGCAATTAACCAAATTTAACGAACGTTACCAAGCTTACCAAAATACACAACAAGAATTAGTAACCGATACCGAAGCTCCCCAAAGTTTTTCGGCTTTTTTAAGAGGAACTGTGCCGAAAGGAGATATATATCTACAGTTACAAATTCCTCGTACTCAGGTGGTTTTGGAATATGTGGATCAAGATATTGAAGCAACACAGACAGAATGGGCATCCTATCTTGCTAAAAAAATCCACAATCAAGACGAACTACGCTTGTTGCTAGAACCTGTTGCCATGTTGACACCTTTATTTTTAGAGGAGTTATGGCAAATAGCAGAAAATTCCGATTTGGCTCTGTTTTTGGACACTTACGATCGCACAGAGGGATTTTTAGATCGCTGGCTCAGAGACATTTTTGATGGTTGTTATGGCGACGTACCACCAAATATATTACTGGTAATTGCGGGGCGGCAGGAGTTAAATCAAAACTATTGGGCGTGCTACGAAGATTCAATCCAGCGTCTTGGTTTAGAACCTTTTACTGAAAGCGAAGCCAGACTTTATCTGAATCACAAAGGCATTAATGACGCTCAGATAATTGATGTGATTCTCCGTTTGTCTGAACGCTTACCCTTGTTGGTGGCTACTCTCGCTGTTGAAGCTCCCCAAGATCCAAACCAAGTTGGTGATGCTAACGGCTTGGTGATCGAACGCTTTTTGAAATGGGTAGAGCCAAAACAGCGACAAGGAGTCATGAGCGCTGCAATGCCTCGGTATTTGCACCGGGAAGTACTTGTACAGTTGCGTGGTGAACAAGAAGCAGATGAACTTTTAGCATGGCTCAAACAGATGCCATTTGTGGAAGCGCATACTCATGGTTGGGTATTTCATGATGCTGCCAAAACTTTGATGTTACGTCACAAGCGTCTTTCTTCAGCACAAGCTTGGGCAGATTCGCAGGGTAAATTAGCAGACTATTATGATGCTCTGGCAAATAACTTGCAATTAGACGAACAGCAAAAATGGTGCGATGCGACTTGGCAAAATCACAAACTCAATGTTTTGTACCACCGCTTATGCCAATCTACCCAAAAGAACTTGTCTTTAGCTTTGAATGGTTTTTTGACAGCGCTTCAGCACCAATATGATTTTGCTTTGGCTTGGGCAGAAATAATCATTCAGGTTGGCAGAGATGCTGATGCTATAGAAGTTCAGCGTTGGGGTGAAAAGCTACTCAAAGGGCTAAAAGGCTTAAAAGAGGATGATTATGAAACCACGCTCGAAATGCTGAGTTCACTCATCGATCAGGGGAAGCTAGATGCTAAGTGTCGAGCTTTGGCTTTTAGCTTTCGGGGTACAATCTATCATGCTACCAAACGTGGTGAAGAAGCCCTCAAAAATTTTAAACAAGCTACTGCCCTCGACTCTACAGTCAACTTAGCAAATTTACTACGAGGTTCTATTTATGCTGAATTGGAGCGTTACTCGGAGGCAATCAAAAACTTCGATCAGATAATTTTTTATGAACCTCTCAATATTCAGGCGATCGCCCAACGAGGTTATACCTACCACTTGATGAAGCACTATCAAGAAGCAATTCAAGACTTTGATCGTGCTATTGCGATTAACCCAAATTACACCTGGGGCAGAATGCAGCGGGGGTATAACAATTTGTTGATGCAACGCTATGAAGAAGCAATTCAAGACTTTGATTGTGTTCTGGAAAATGACTTACAACAAAATGGAGCAATTGCACTCCGAGGAATTGGATACTACTTGCTCGAACGCTATTCCCAAGCAATTCAAGATTTTGATCGCTTCTTAGCATCAGAGCCAGACGATATCAAATTGATTTTACTGCGAGGTACAGCATATTACTTGCAGGAGCGTTATGACGAAGCCGTACAAGACTTTAACCATGTTCTCAAGTTAGAGCCAGAACAAACTCAAGCCCTTGTCTTGCGTGGTGCAGCATACAAGTTAATGGAGTATCACGTAGAAGCTGTTCTCGATTTTGATCGCGTCATTCAACTAGAGTCTACAAACAAGTGGGCGATCGTGCAGCGAGGGCAAACCTATCGCCGGATCGAAGATTACGCTAAAGCAGTGCAAGACTTTGATTTGGCGATCGCTTTGGATACCTATGATATTGGAGCAATTATCAATCGGGGTGAAACTTATCAATTGATGGGAAACTATGACAAAGCCCTCAAAGATTTTAATCGTGCGATTTCCCTTAACCCCAACAATACTTGGGCAATTACTAGCCGGGGTGAAATTTATCAATTGATGAGACAGTACGAAGAAGCTCTCCAAGACTTTGATCGTGCTCTCGAACTCAATCCTAATTGCACCCAAGCTATCAGTAGTAGGGGTAAAACATATCAATTAATGGGACATTACGATCAAGCCCTCAAAGAATTTAAACGGGCAATCGAATTTAAACCCCAAGACACTTGGCTGATTGTCTGTCGCGGTGAAATTTATCAATTGATTGGGAACTACTCTAAAGCCCTCAATGATTTTAACCATGCCTTGAGCCTCGATCCTAATTACACCTGGGCAATTGTTTGCCGAGGCGAAACTTACCAATTGATGGGGCGCTACGAGCAAGCACTCACAGAATTTAACCGCGCCCTAGAAATCGAGCCGATGAATGATAAAGCCTTGGCAGCAAGAGGTTATGCTTACTGGACAATTAATAATTACACTGAAGCTCTCAAAGACTTTGATCGTGCCATTGAACTAGACTCTAATAACGGTAAAGCCTGGGTTGGTAGAGGTTACACATACCGAGCAATAAACCGTTACACCGCAGCTCTCAAAGACTTTGAACGCGCCCTTGAGATAGATCATAATAACGGCTGGGCATTAGCTGGGCGAGGAGCCATCTATTGCCGGATGGAGAATTACAACGAAGCTCTTAGCGACTTTGAGCGCGCCCTTGAAGTTAGTTCAAAACAACATCATGAGTGTGCATTAGCTGGGCGTGGTTATACTTATTTGCTGCTCAAACGCCATAGCGAGGCTTTGGCAGATCTTGATCGCGCAATCCAATTAAATACCAACAATGACTGGTATATGTATTTACGCGCTTTAGCCTACCAAACCTTGAACGAGGCAAGTAAAGCACGAACTGACTTAGCCTCAGCCATTAAGCTTGCTAAACAACGTTATCAAGATCATCCTCAAGACTGGCGTAATACCTTCAATTTAGCCCTTTACTATTTGGCAGTTCAGTATTACCCAACCGTAGAAAACTTATATCGATATGCCATATCTAAAGGTGCATCTTTAGAGCATATCCGTGAAGCTATTCATGAGTTGGATAATTTTTTGATTGTTTTCCCCGAACATCTCCAGGCTAAGTTTATGCGCCAACTGTTACAGTCTGCTTTTAATTAGAAGGCAGTCCCAATGAAACAAGTTTCACAAGCCTTGCATGAAAAACCTCACCCCGTCCTGTCGGACACCCCTCTCCTTGCTAAGGAGAGGGGCAGGGGGTGAGGTGACTTTCAAGGCAGGAGGCAGGAGGCAGGAGTTTTTACTGTTCCCCCAACCCCCAACCCTGTTCCCGACTTTTCGAGGCAGCATCCCACAAACCCTCATAAACCCTCATTACCAAGCTTCAACCTGGTAACGAGAACTAGAGCAATCTGGCTCTCTTAATTTTCCTTCTGCCATCTGCCATCTGCCTTTTTTGCGATCGCTTCTCTAATTTTGGGAACACTGAAATTAAGCGTTGAAATTGAGTGATTTATATGACAACAAAAAGTATCAGTGCCAATATTTCCAAAGTAGACAGGGAAATGGTGATGCAGGCGATCGCTACTATCAAAGAAAAGTTACCGTTTTTAGTTGATTTGACAACAGAGGAACGACGCTCAATGTTGAAGATGGGAGATAAAAGTCGGGCTTTTGTCAGCAAAGCGTTAGAGGTAGCGACACAAAATCCTAATTTTCTCCCTCGTTCTTTTGATGTTGACGAAATGCGCCGCGATATTGAATTGTATGAAGCTTTGTATCCCATATTGCTATCACTAACGCAACTGCAAGAATTAGTAGATGACACTTGGATGACAGCTGGGAGTGAAGCGTATGCATCAGCACTGGCAGTTTACAACTATGCTAAAGCTAGTGGTGACGTCATGGGTTTAGATGCGGTGATTGATGAAATGGGACGTAGATTCAACCGCCGTTCTAAGAAAAAGCCATCAGAAATTCCTGCTAGTTAATTAGCGATCGCAGACAAAATTTGCCCTGTCAGATCCCCAACTTATTAAAGGATGTTTTAAAAGCGATCGGGGATGTATCAAAGCTTTTCGATCCCCCTAGATCCCCCTTTTTAAGGGGGACTTTGATTTATTTTCCCCCTTTTTTAAGGGGGGCTAGGGGGGATCTTGATACAACTTGATACTTTACAAACAACATCTTAGAGAAGTCGGGGATCTATTTGCTAGATCTTGATGTGTTGAGCTTTCGAGGTTCAACATTGAGCTTCTGAAGATGAAGTTTAAGCTTTCGAGGTTCAACCTTGAGCTTCTGAAGATGAAAGTTAAGCTTTTGAGGTTCAACCTTGAGCTTCTGAAGATGAAGTTTGAGCTTTCGAGGTTCAACCTTGAGCTTCTGAAGGTGAAGTTTGAGCTTTCGAGGTTCAACCTTGAGCTTCTGAAGATGAAGTTTGAGCTTTCGAGGTTCAACATTAAGCTTCTGAAGCTCAATTGTGACCTTTTTTGAATAAATTTTAAATTTACTAGTGTTATTCAGAAAAAAAGATGTCTGGCGTTGTTTAAATAGATTGGCTAAATATATCTACAGCGTCACACAACAGCCATGAGCAGCGAATCGGGATTTGCAGTCACTAAGCCTGTTGCATTATGGAATAAACCAGTAAAAGCAGACTTCAAGGAACTCTTTAAGTCATTAAGCAAAGCTGCAATCAATACTGCTTTAGGCAAGTGGGATAGTGTTGCCACCGATGTTGTAGACGCTTCCGCAGCACTGGGTTTGGCAGAAACACCACAAGAAGTTGCCTGGGTATTAATTTATCGCTCCTTGACTCAAGCAATGGTGGATTTGGTAGAGGGCAATAAGGAATTACTTACCAAACAACCAGACACCAATGAAATAGAAATTATTTGCAATCATCGGCTAAACTTCTCCCTGGAAAATATAGAGTTACGCATTGACGAAGATTTTTTTCGCTACCCAAAAAAATTACCGATTGTAGAAGCCATCAAAACTCCTTTTGCTCAGTGGTTAGAAGGCTTTGGTGTCACACCAGCACAAGCAGAAACAATCAGTCATCGCTTGCCTACCTATTTCGTCTTTGCCCTGCACGAAGAATGGGCAAAACACCCAGATAAATATGCCTGTTTAAAAGAGGAACTCGATACCCCTTTTACTCAAGCCAATGCACGAGAACAAGCATGGCAGCGTTATGGCGCTTGGCTGCAAAAACAAGTTGAAGAACCGATGTTTTTAGAAGCCTTTGGCTTGAAACAGGTTTATGTTCCTTTGTGTGCCTACTATCAGCGCAAAGTTGACAGTCAAAAAGAAGACGAATTTGAATACCGTCTCAAAGACAATAAACAATATGAGCGGGTTGTAGTCGATCTAGAAAAACAACTACAAACTTGGTTGAATAACAGCGATCGCCATGATGCCATTCGCGTGATTAGTGGTGGACCTGGTAGTGGCAAATCTTCCTTTGCTAAAATCTTTGCAGCCCAGGTAGCAGAAAAGGGAGAAATTAAAGTTTTATTTATTCCTTTGCATCAATTTAATCCTTTAGATGATTTAGTTGATGCAGTTGGCAAATTTGTCAACTCAGATATTTATAGTATTTTACCTTCTAATCCCCTACGTTCAGAGTATGCTGAATCGCGGTTGCTAATTATTTTTGACGGCTTAGATGAACTATCTATGCAAGGCAAAGTGGCAGCAGAAATTGCTCAACAATTTGTTCGAGAAGTACAGAAAAAAATAGATAGATTTAATCAGCAAGAAACTCACGTCCAAGTCATAATTAGCGGTCGTGACTTAGTAGTTCAAGCAAATAGCAACGAATTTCGCCAACCACAGCAAATTTTGCATATCCTGCCTTATTTCATCACTGAAAATCAAAAAAATCAAGAAAAATACATTGATAATCAAAACTTGTTAGCTGAGGATCGGCGGCAATTGTGGTGGCAGTATTATGGCAAGGTTAAAGGTTACGGATATACAGGCTTACCACTAGAATTAGACCGAGGTAATCTCACAGAAATAACTTCCCAACCTTTGCTTAATTATTTAGTGGCATTAAGTTTTGTTCGCGGTGAAGTTGAGTTTTCTCAAGACAGCAACTTAAATACTATTTACTCTGATTTACTCAAAGCCGTTTATGAGCGGGGTTGGACGGGTTATCAACATCCTTCACTACAGGGAATTCAAGAAAAAGACTTTGTTCGCATTCTGGAAGAAATTGCATTAGCTTCCTGGCATGGAGATGGACGCACAACAACAGTTAGAGAGATTGAAAGTCATTGTGACAACAGTAGTTTAAAACGACTTTTAGAAATATTTCAAGAAGGGGCAAAATTAGGGATAAATCGTCTGTTAACCGCCTTTTATTTTCGCCAAAGTGGATTTAATGAAGGCGAGAAAACCTTTGAATTTACCCACAAAAGTTTTGGTGAATATTTAACAGCAAGACGCATCGTGCGAGAAGTACGACGTATACATGAAATGCTCAAGCGTCGCGAAGACGATCCAGATGAAGGATGGGATGAACGAGATGCATTACAACGTTGGGCAACTCTCTGTGGTGCATCCCCTATGGATGAGTATCTTTTTAATTTTGTTGTTGATGAAATGCGTTTGCAAAATCCTTCAGATGTCGGCAATTGGCAGCAGACACTATGCGATCTAATTGGTTTTATGCTGCGTCATGGAATGCCGATGGAACGCTTAAATCCTAGAGCAGATTTTCAGGAAGAAAACCGACAAGCACGGAATGCAGAAGAAGCTTTGTTAGCTGTTTTAAATGCCTGCGCTAGGGTAACAGAAAATATTTCTCAAATTAAATGGCCTACTCCAGAAGCTTTTGGCACTTGGATTTCTCGACTTCAGGGGCAAAGAATCGATTTCGATGATGTTTTTTGCTTAAATTGCTTGAGTTTTTTAGACTTGCAAAACAGTATTCTCATCCTCAAAGATTTTTGCGGAGCAAGCTTTGTAGGGGCAAACCTTTTAGGAGCAAACCTTTTAGGAGTAAACCTTGAAGGAGCGAACCTTGCAGAGGCGAACCTTGAACGGGCGAACCTTAAATGGGCGAACCTTAGATGGGCGTACCTTACAGGAGCGAAGCTTGCAGGGGCGAACCTTGAACGGGCGTACTTTGAAGGCGCGATCTTTAGATGGGCGAATCTTGAACGGGGGAACCTTGAACGGACGAATCTTGAACGAGCAAATTTTGAACGGGCAAATCTTGAAGGGGCGAACCTTGTAGAGGCAAACCTTGTAGAGGCGTACCTTTTAGAGGCAAACCTTGTAGAGGCGTACCTTTTAGAGGCGAACCTTGCAGGGGCGAACCTTGTAGAGGCAAATCTTGAAGGGGCGAACCTTGAACGGGCAAATCTTGAAGGGGCGAACCTTGTAGAGGCGAACCTTGAGCGGGTAAACCTTAAATGGGCGAACCTTCGGGGAACGATTCTTGAGGGCAAAGATTTATCAAGCTTGAATGTGGTAAGAAGTTCTGACACTGATGAATCTGAGACAAAGTAGCATTCAGTCTGAGTAGTTTCAACTTTACAAAGGCAACTGTAAGCGCACTCTCAAAAAAGCAGCCAGTAGTAGCGTGTCAAGACTAAAATGTTACATGATAGCTTTCTTGTGGAATGGGCTTCTAGCCCGTCCGGTGCGGACAAGATGTCCACACCACAAAATTTATTTTTATAGACGTTAGTCCTAACGCATCGAAAATTAGGATGGTGCGGTCTTGGCGACAACACACCCTACTACGATTGCAAATCGTCGCCCAGGATTTCGGCAATTGTTCTAGCAACTTGATCAGGATCGATAGGCTTCGTTAAGAAAGTTTGGACACCAACCCGCATCAGTTCTTCCCGCACCGACTCGCGCAAATCTCCCGAACAAACCACAATCGGAGTCGATTGATCGAAAGCACGAATTCTATCAATCAATTCAAAGCCTGTACCGTCCCAGAAATATAAGTCCACCAAGTAAAGATTGAACTTCCCACTTTCAGCAACCCGCAAGCCCTCAGTCACGCTTTGCACCGTCTCGATCTCATATCCTGCATCGTTTAGAATAAAACTTAACAACTCACAGTTGTCCTGTGAATCATCGACGTAGAGAATCCGTTTTTTGACGGGATGAACCACAGCTACTTTTTTACCATCCTGCTTTAGGTGCCTGTTTGCTCTGGGTAAGATTACCAAGCTAAAGTGATACCTGTCCGTTCTCCAGCGAACGGACAAAGGAATAGAATTATGCTGAATTTTAGTGAGCCTAAGCGATCAAAAAATTTCATTCTCAATTCGATACCACAAGAAGAATATGATCGCCTACATCCTCATCTAGAACGAGTTGAATTGAACCAAAACGACGTTCTCGCACATATCAGAGAACCGATAACTCATGTGTATTTTCCAACGACTGCTCTACTTTCTTTGGTGCATTCAACAATAGAAGGAGAAACTGTTAAAGTTGGAGCGACGGGATTTGAAGGAATGGTTGGAACTACCTTCATTCTCAATCGAGATGTTGTACCCTGGGAGATTAACGTTCTCCTTACGGGCGAGGCATTCAAATTAAACGCTGAAGCTTTTGTCAGTGTTTTGCACAAGTCTGTTGTTCTCCGGCAAAAAGTGACGGCTTTTGCTTACCTCAAAGTTATGCAGCTAATGCAATCCGCACTTTGCAATCGCTTCCATACTATTGAGCAACGCTTTTGTCGCTGGTTGTTAGCAACCCAAGATCGAGTCAAAACCCCTGAACTGTTGCTGACGCCAAACATCCTAGCTACGATGATTGGTTCAAATCTTTCCGCCGTTAACATTGTTACCGGAACTCTCCAAACAGCCGGATTTATTCGCACAGTTCGCGGTAAAGTTACCATCCTCAATCGCGAAGAAATGGAAGAAGCAACTTGTGAGTGCTATCACATCATTAAAGATGAATTTGAACGATACCTCCGAAACTGAGAGTTTCGTCTGCCTTTAAGAAACTCTGCTATCCTGCTTTGGGTGGAATAAATGGATTACTAAGCTAATATAACTCCTCCGTTCGCTAGAGAACGGACGAAGAAGGGGTAATCGTGCCATTTTGGGAAAATTGTACGTTAAGTAATATGCCTGTACTGCCCAATCATGACTATGTTTGGGTTGCAGACACACAGCTAGCTAGTTTCCCTAGCCTTGCCAGTTCAAGAGCAGCAAACCCGAAATGTATCTATCTGAAAGTCAAACGGTATAAGGCTTTGGGAGGTGCTCTAAATCTATCTAAATTTATTAGCGTACAATTTTCCCCCTTCCCCACGATCACCCTAAGGAAATTATGCTAAATTTCAATGAGCTTCAACGGTCGAAAAATTTCATTCTCAATTCGCTACCGCAAGAAGAATATGATCGCCTACATCCTCATTTAGAACTAGTAGAGTTACACCAAAACGACATTCTCACCAGGATTAGAGAACCGATCACTCATGTCTACTTTCCGACAACTGTCTTGATTTCCAAGGTACATTCAACGCAAGAAGGCGAAACCGTAGAAGTCGGTATCACTGGATTTGAAGGAGTAGTAGGGACAGCATTTCTGTTCAATCAAAATTCTGCTCCTTGGCAAGTTGAGGTGCAACTTACAGGCGAAGCATTTAAATTAAGTGCCGAAATCTTTGCCCGCGTATTACATAAGTCTGTTGTTCTACGACAAAAAGTGACGGCTTTTACTTATCTCAAGCTGATGCAGTTGACGCAATCTGCACTTTGCAACCGTTTCCATACCGTTGAGCAACGCCTTTGCCGTTGGTTACTCGCAGCCCAAGATCGTGTCAAAACCCCCGAACTGTTACTCACGCGAGACACTCTAGCCTCAATGATTGGTTCAACTCGCCCCGCCGTTAGCATTGTTACCGGAACTCTCCAAACAGCCGGATTTATTCGCGCTACCCGTGGTAAAGTCACCATCCTCAACCGTGAAGAAATGGAAGAAGCGACTTGTGAGTGTTATCACATCATTAAAGATGAATTTGATCGATACTTAGAAATTAAATAAGAAGCGATCGCTAAGAGTTCCGTATACGCGATCGCTCCGAGTCGCTCCTCAGCTGGAGGAAACATCGATCCAGATTATATTAGTTACTATGCCATTAGTGATTGCAGTGGCAATCCCCTCATACCCGCAACCCCCCAAGGCTAATCTAAAGACTGCTCAACTTCTTGATAGACAATAATAAAAATTAGCGATCGCCTCTGCTTTGATTCAGTCTAAATAAACTATTTAATCAACATTCACTTATAAATAAATATCGCTCCCCACTAGAGATAGATGTTGATAAATTATTCATATGTTTAGATACCTAGAGATTAGAAAGTCTAAGCTCTCTATAAAAACTTAGGTTACTATGATTTAATTTTGCCCAACTATTTATTGACCGCACCTACGAAGATAGTCCCACAAAACAATTTTCACTGTAGGGGATGTAAACTTCACTTCTTGTCTCTCTTTTGTAATTAAAAATATACAAATAATAAATAAATACTCCTAAAGATAGATTATTATTAGCTAAGAATTTGTTAATAGAAAAAGTCCTAGCTTCATAGAGAAGTCCAGGACACTAAGTGAATGGATAATTGCTTACCATCATAGCTAAAACTTTCAGGAAATTGAATAAAAATTGAGTTAAAGATTGAGTAAAAACTTAAATATTTATTTAAGCAAGTTATGATAACTATTTAGAGATTTTAAATTTTATTAAGATTTTTATGAACAGCAAAGTCGTAGTAGCTCAAAATTAAAAAATATCACCTAACTTTGAGTAAACTACTGGGTATTGAATCAAGCTGTTTTTGAGCGTGGAAAACAATTATACAAGTCATACTTTCTTATATAAGTCTTAGATAAGTACGACTTGCTATACGTAAATAAAAAGTTTTTTATTGGCTTTTAACTAACTCTTAACTAGCTCTTAACTAAACACTAACTGTGCTTGCAATAGGCATTGTTACTTCTGTGACATTCTTTTGATTCTGGCTGACACTGCTATCAGTAAAATGTTTTTCCATCAATGCAGGTACTTGGGCAGCTTGAATGCGACTGTAACGGGTTTTGTCTGGCATCACTACATTTGGCCCTGCTTTACAGTTTTTCATACAACCAGTACCTTTGATAGTGACTTGATCTGCTAAACCGCGATCACGCAAAGCTCCTTGTAAAGCCTGACATACCCCATCAGCACCACGTTTCACGCAATCAGACTTTTGACAAACCAAAATAGTCGCTTTTGCTGATTTTGCCTTAGTTTCAGTTAGAGAGGACACAGAGAAAGTTTCTCCCCCTGTCTCCAACTCTCGCCGTGCTGCCATTATTTGTTGAGCTTTCAGCTTAACTTCGCCTGTTTTGCGATCGTGTTTTTTCTCACCTACGACTTGCAACCAAGTACCACGTGGTAAGCGCCAGTCAAACGCCACTCGCAGATGTTTAGCTAGCTTTACGTAACATTCACCTTCAGAAGTCCCTAGTACCAAGCCTTTGAGCTTATAGCCATCTTTAATCACAAAATCAAGAAATCTTCCCTCAAGACAAAATTCTGATATTTCGTTGCTATGGCAATTACTCATGTTTCTAACCTTTTCTTTAGTTTTTACGAAAACCAGCAATCAGGGAAGGCAGGTTTTGAGATGCACAACAGCTTCCCATCGGGATTCAAGGCTTTTAACGTTTAACTACTGATAGCGATGCTGCCAACAGAGTTCTAAAGTCCAAACCAATTCTTGACGAGAGGCTGTGAATTGTCGCATCACACTCCAAACTTGAATAGCTGCAAGAGTATTGTCAATTTGGGCTGTTAATGGCTCGTTAGCCTCACACCAACAAGGAATATCTAGTTCCTGTAGGCGTTGATAAACTTGCCAACGCTCTGCCCAATTCACCTCTATAACGTGTTTTTCTTGTAATTTTGAACTGAAAGACTTCAAGATTCCTGCCCTCAAAGTGCTAGAAAATCGCAGTAAATGGTGTGTTATCGCTTTTTTATGGTTTTTATTTTGCGGAGTATAGCTCCTTAAATCAGGATAACCTAAGTGCGAACTTTTCTCAGTAGTTTTTGAAAAAAAATCTCAACCGTCCCGCCAGCGGCTAGGGGCTAAAGGCTAGAAACCTTGTCCTTACAATATCTTTGCCATCTCCACGTCATTACTATTCAGCTAGAGAATAAATTTTCTAGTGAGATAGCTCACGCTGCATATTTACGTCTACTAAAAGTGGACTTGCCCTATTTGCCTAAAACTTTAGATGTAATTGGAACTTTGATGATTACAAAAATGTGGGTAATGGCAAAATGGCAAGGGTTAAAAACTAGGGTTGGCGCTAGGTACAGAGAACAGGAAACAGATCACTGATGCTCAATTCTTATCCACGCCATAGCCTTTATTCCTGACAAGGAAATAGAGGACTGTATATAGATAAATAGAAAAACTGTTAATACTGTTAACGAGATATTGATGAGATATTGATGAGATCTATCGTCGTTAAGTCATAAAAGTAGAAGTTTTATTACTTCTAAAAATCAAACTTTTATCGTATTGCTTGGTCTTGATTTCATTTCTTAAAATGCTAGGATGTAGAGACCAAGCGGTTAGCAAAGAATAACTGCTGCAAAGCGAGGAGAACCATGTCTGAAACACAAACTTTATTACAAAACTTTGGTCAAGTTTATGACAATCCTGTACTGCTAGATCGCAGTGTAACTACACCAGTTTGTGAAGGCTTTAATGTCGCTTTAGCTAGTTTTCAAGCACTGTACTTGCAGTACCAAAAACATCATTTTGTAGTTGAAGGTGCAGAATTTTACTCACTGCACGAGTTTTTTAATGAAAGCTATGAAGAAGTTCAAGGACATATCCATGAAATTGGAGAGCGTTTAAATGGACTAGGTGGTGTACCAGCTGCTAGCTTCAGCAAATTAGCCGAATTGTGCTGCTTCGAGCCAGAATCTGATGGTGTATTCTCTTGCCGTCAAATGGTGGAAAATGACCTGAAAGCAGAACAAGCGATGATTAAACTGATTCGCAGCCAAGCTTCACAAGCTGAGAGTTTAGGCGATCGCGCTACTCGTTATTTATACGAACAAATTCTGTTGAAAACAGAAGAACGTGCTTACCATCTGGCTCACTTCCTTGCTAAAGACAGCTTAACCTTAGGATTTGTTCAGCCTGCTCAAAACTAATATCCTAATTACTCAAGCTGTCTGTTTGAGACCAAAGAAAAAGTTAGATGCTTTAGTTCTAAATAAATTATAAAGAAAAGGCAGATAAGGATATCTTTGAATATCTCTGCCTTTTTTAATATATGTATACAAAAAAACACAAAGTTTACTTTTAACGATTCCTTTTACACAGCGATGAGAAAATGTTCTTGTTTGACTGAGTAAAAGTATTAAAATTTTTCTGGCTGAAGATTACCAAACAACAACTCAATTATTGAGAAAAATAGCTAATAATATTTTTTATATGATTTAGACAATTGATAAATTTATTTATAGTTATCACATACAATTTTAGACAGACTAAAACAGCAAAGATAAATGTAAAAATTAAAAATGTAAATGCAAATACATATCTTTTTTACTATGCAATTGTTATAGCTGCTTTAACTTCTACCAGTTCTGTTTGTCATGTCATCCTGACTTAAACAAGACTAAATACTACCTGCTTAGACTCTAAACAAACCGATATCAAGTATCCTGATCCTTGTCTGTTCTCTGCAAACAGTTACAGAAAAGTTGATAATAAACAGCATTAGTGGTGGGTAAAGACCTTTAAAATAATCAGGATTTGTATTCTCTTACTCCAAAGCGACAACTATGCCCCGCCGTGACGACATTAAAAAAATTCTCCTACTAGGATCTGGCCCTATAGTGATTGGGCAAGCCTGTGAGTTTGACTATTCTGGCACCCAAGCCTGCAAGGCATTGCGAGAAGAAAACTACGAAGTGGTACTAGTCAACTCCAATCCTGCAACAATCATGACCGATCCGGAAACAGCCGATCGCACTTATATTGAACCTCTAACACCAGAATTAGTCGAAAAAGTTATCGCCAAAGAACGCCCCGACGCTCTCCTGCCAACAATGGGAGGACAAACCGCCCTCAACATTGCTGTAGCTTTATCAAAAAATGGAGTGCTAGAAAAATACAACGTTGAGCTGATTGGCGCCAAGTTACCAGCAATTGAAAAAGCTGAAGACAGAAAACTGTTTAACGAAGCGATGGCAAAAATTGGGGTGAAGGTATGCCCTAGTGGTACGGCTTCATCATCAGAAGAAGCAAAGGCGATCGCCCGGCGCATCGGCACTTATCCTTTAATTATTCGTCCCGCCTTTACAATGGGCGGTACTGGTGGCGGTATTGCTTATAACGAAGAAGAATTTGCCGAAATGGCACAAACAGGTTTAGATGCTTCGCCTGTATCGCAAATTCTCATCGATCAATCTTTGTTGGGATGGAAAGAATACGAACTCGAAGTCATGCGTGATTTGGCAGATAACGTAGTGATTATCTGCTCAATTGAGAATCTTGATCCGATGGGTATCCACACCGGAGATTCAATTACCGTTGCTCCAGCTCAAACCCTTACTGATAAAGAATACCAGCGCTTGCGGGACATGGCAATCAAAATTATCCGCGAGATTGGTGTAGAAACTGGTGGTTCCAATATCCAGTTTGCCGTCAATCCTGTGAATGGGGAAGTAGTTGTAATTGAGATGAATCCCCGCGTGTCTCGCAGTTCGGCTTTAGCATCGAAAGCGACTGGTTTCCCGATCGCGAAGATGGCGGCAAAATTAGCAGTCGGTTATACCTTGGATGAAATTAACAATGACATCACCAAGAAAACACCCGCTTCTTTTGAACCGACAATTGATTATGTAGTCACTAAAGTTCCCCGCTTTGCCTTTGAAAAGTTCCCCGGTGCCGAGCCTGTGCTGACAACACAAATGAAATCAGTCGGCGAAGCAATGGCAATGGGACGCACATTTAATGAGTCTTTTCAAAAAGCACTGCGTTCTTTAGAAACTGGGCGGGCTGGTTGGGGATGCGATGCCAAAGAAAAACTTCCCAGTGGTGAGCAAATTCGCGCCCAACTACGGACACCAAATCCAGAACGGATTTTCGCTGTGCGTCATGCCATGCAGTTAGGGATGAGTATTGAAGAAATCTACGAATTAACTGGTATCGACCCGTGGTTTCTCGATAAAATGCAGGAACTGCTGGAGATGGAGAAATTTCTTAAGCGCACACCCCTGCGGCAGTTGACAAAAGAGCAAATGTATGGAGTGAAGCGGCAAGGATTTAGCGATCGCCAAATTGCCTATGCCACCAAAACTAGTGAAGATGAAGTTCGAGCCTACCGTAAACAATTAGGTGTTATCCCCGTTTACAAAACAGTGGATACCTGCGCAGCAGAATTTGAGGCGTTTACTCCCTACTACTATTCCACCTACGAAGAAGAAACAGAGGTTATACCCACTGATAAACCCAAGGTGATGATTTTGGGTGGTGGCCCCAACCGGATCGGCCAAGGAATAGAATTTGACTATTGTTGCTGTCATGCTGCCTTTGCCCTCAAAAAAGCGGGCTATGAAACCATCATGGTTAACTCCAACCCCGAAACTGTGTCAACAGATTATGACACGAGCGATCGGCTTTATTTTGAACCGCTAACAAAAGAAGATGTACTCAACATCATCGAAGCGGAAAACCCGGTGGGAGTAATCGTGCAGTTTGGGGGACAAACACCGTTGAAGTTGGCAGTACCAATCGAGCGATATTTGCATTCCCAGGCAGCAACAGAGGCTAATGTCAGCACTTGCATTTGGGGAACTTCTCCTGATTCTATTGATATTGCCGAAGACAGAGAGCGGTTTGAGAAAGTTCTGAAAGAATTAAATATTGCTCAACCTCCGAATGGCATTGCCCGTACTTACGAGGATGCACTGATTGTAGCCAAACGTATCGGTTACCCGGTGGTGGTGCGTCCCAGTTACGTATTGGGAGGGCGGGCTATGGAAATAGTCTACTCTGATACAGAATTGGAACGCTACATGACCTTTGCCGTGCAGGTTGAACCAGAACATCCGATTTTGATTGATAAGTTTCTAGAAAATGCCATTGAAGTGGATGTAGATGCGATCGCCGATCAAACCGGGCGCGTTGTGATTGGCGGCATTATGGAACACATCGAACAAGCAGGCATCCACTCCGGAGACTCGGCTTGTTCTCTACCTTCAATTTCTCTGCCACCAGGAATTCTCAATCAAATTCGCCAGTGGACAGTGCAACTAGCACAGGCATTGAACGTGGTAGGACTGATGAATATTCAGTTTGCCGTTGTTGGTACTCAAGGTTATTCTCCCCAAGTTTACATCTTGGAAGCCAATCCCCGTGCCTCTCGCACCGTACCCTTTGTTTCTAAAGCCACTGGTGTACCTCTAGCGAAGTTGGCATCCTTAATTATGTCAGGCAAGACTTTGGAGGAACTTGGCTTCACCCAAGAAGTCATACCATCCCATATTGCTGTTAAAGAAGCAGTGTTGCCATTTAATAAATTTCCCGGTACCGATACTATCCTCGGCCCAGAGATGCGCTCTACTGGTGAAGTGATGGGTATAGACAGCGATTTTGGACGCGCCTTTGCCAAAGCAGAATTAGGCGCAGGCGAACGTTTACCTTTAAGTGGCACGGTATTTGTGTCAATGAACGATCGCAATAAGGCTGCCGCAGTGCCTGTAGTCAAAGAATTTCTCGATTTGGGCTTTGCTGTGATGGCAACTGATGGTACACGCCGTGTTCTCCAAGAACATGGGCTGAAAGTGGAGTTAGTACTCAAACTCCATGAAGGACGTCCCCACGTTCTAGACGCGATTAAAAATCACAAAATCCAACTTATTATCAACACCCCTTCTGGAGAAGAAGCCCAAACTGATGCCAGACTCATCCGCCGTACAGCCTTAGGTTACAAAATCCCCATCATCACTACCATTGCCGGAGCAAAAGCCACCGTCGCCGCTATCCGTTCCCTGCAAAATACTACTTTGGATGTCAAAGTTATCCAAGAATACTGCATGGTTCGTTAGGTAGAAGGCAGCTATGCAGAGGGCAGAGAGCAGCGCGCCCTTGGAGCCAGTGCGCCCTTGCGGAGCCAGTGCGGTGGACGGGTTCCCCGGCATAAAGCACCTGGCGTCGGGTTAAGCGCGTCGAGTGCGACTGCCCAGAGGCAGAAGGAACTTGGGATAGGGAACAGGGGACGGAGTTGAGGGAGATGAGGAAGTGATAAGAGAGTAAATATCTTCCCCATCTTCTCTATCCCCCTCATCTGTTCCTCCCCCACAGCCCCCAACCCCAGAGGGGAATCCCTTGAAAGCACTCCTCCCCTCTCTCCGTATTAATTACAAGCATCAGGAAAAATTTAACAAGCATTATAAAAAGATTATTATCGTTATCATTGAGTTTTGTTAAGAAAGATTAGAAAATTTTCTAAGCGCTGCTAGAGTGATGGAATAAAGATGCGAATTATATTCTCAAAAATACAGGGTTAAAGGAAACTGCCAAAAATAAAAATTTCTATCTGCTTTGTAGTCAAAAATTTATCATAAATGTTACACTTGTTTACGATGTCAAATTAAAAGACATGTTCGACAAGCTACTTTTTATCTAACTATAGATACTTGTACAAAGAAAAAAGAAATGTAATTTTTAGCAGTTAAGAACAAACTTGGATTTTTACAAAGCGCTGAATTTATCAAGTGCATATCAAGTGCATAATTTACAAGTTCAAGAACGGGTTCCCAGCCTGACTGGGTAGGTACCCATCAAAACCTATCTACATCGTTAACTACCCAACTGTTAAACCCAAAATTACTAAAGAGTAGTGCCATGAAGACCGCTCAGACAGCTACAGACCTTGTGCGGACTTACCTGCGTGAGATTGGCCGTGTGCCACTCCTAACCCATGAGGAAGAAATTTTCTATGGCAAACAGGTGCAACGTTCAACAGCTTTATATGAAGTGAGGGAATCTCTTGCTAGCCTGTTAGGCCGTCAACCAACTTTAGAAGAGTGGGCAAAAGCAACGAAGTTAGAAGCAGCAGAATTAAATGAAGTGATCGCCGAAGGTGAAATTGCCAAGCGTAAGATGGTTGAAGCTAATTTGCGGTTAGTCGTGTCGGTTGCCAAAAAATACATCAAGCGCAACGTTGATTTGCTCGACTTGATTCAAGAAGGTAGTATTGGGATGCAGAGGGGTGTAGAAAAGTTTGACCCTACCAAAGGTTATAGATTTTCCACTTATGCTTATTGGTGGATACGGCAAGCAATTACTCGCGCGATCGCCGAGAAAGGACGCACGATTCGCCTACCAATTCACATCACCGAAAAACTTAACAAGATAAAAAAAGCACAACGTCAGCTATCTCAAAGATTAGGACGTGCCGCTACAGTTTCTGAGTTAGCACAAGAATTAGAATTAACTCCCAAGCAAGTGCGAGAGTACTTAGAGCAAGCACGTGTTCCTTTATCCCTAGATATACGGTTAGGAGATAACTACGATACTGAACTCGGAGAAATGTTAGAAGACACAGCAGCTTCTCCAGAAGAGTTTGTGACTCAATCTTCTTTATCAACTGACATAGAGCGTTTAATGGCAGAACTCACCCCACAGCAAAGGGAAGTAATATCTCTGCGCTTTGGCTTAACTGATGGCAAAGCACTGACTTTAGCTAAAATCGGCGAGATGCTGAATATTAGTCGTGAAAGAGTGCGGCAAATCGAGCGAGAAGCCTTAAGCAAACTCCGCAAGTCAAAATCTGACATGGGAGAGTATTTAGCGAGTTAGTTGATAGATAGTGGTTAGTAGTTAGTGGGAAACAACGTAGTGGAAGAGTGGGAGAGGAGCCAGTACGTTGATCTTCCAGAGTTGTAGAACCTAGAACCACTAACTACTGTACGGGAGGCAGCGCGCCCTTGCGGGTTAAGCGCGTCGAGTGCGACTGCCGTGCGGGTTTAGAAGATAAATTATCAGTTTGAACAGCAAGATTATCAATAAAACCCGCCCCTACTAACCACTAACTAATGAGGTGATACTTTCCGGCTCATCTTGTACGGTTACAACGACTGCCAATCGGAAAATAGCCTGTTACATTAGTTTCCAAGAACACATGATAGTAAATTCCTATATTGAATAGAGTATAAAAACTTAGTAAATTATACCTATTCAAACAAATTTGAGTGTTACTGGTCGATATAACAGGAGGAAAAGACGTGAGTAACCCATCCAATCGAGTTTCAGAATTTTTTAACAGTGAGTCAGAGGCTAGCAGCCCGTTATGGCAATATGTTAAATCTCTAACTCCAGAGACTATCAGCCAGCTTTCCAAACCTGGTTCTTCAGAAGTCCTTCAGGTGATGGAACGTAATATCATCGGACTATTAGGAAATCTATCTTCCGAACACTTTGATGTTACCATTACTACCAGCCGGGAAAACCTTGGTCGCTTGTTAGCATCAGCTATGATTAGCGGTTACTTTTTGCGCAACGCTGAACAGAGAATGAATTTTGAATTAGCATTGCAAGGAATGGAACCTAATAACAAAGAAAATGAATAACAATTAGAAATTAGCTATATAGATAGAGATTTTAGATTGTTTGGTTCCTACTTTTATGCCAACTATACCTAATAAATTCACTCTTCCTCTGTTTGTGCTAAATCTCTTACAGTTTTACTTAACCTGCATAGGGGTAATCATATATCCCCTATGTTGAATAATCTAGAATTTAATATTCAAATTTTTGCTTCATACTTGTTTTCAGTAGTTTATTCTGAATAAAGCATGGACAATCCTAAAAATCTGAAAGTGATTTAATAAAATTTATAAATAATAAAAATTTTTTATAAAATGTAATAAAATACAAACTCGGCAGGCTATTGTCGAGTTTTTCTATTTAGCATCAAAGTCAACTACTAACTACTGTACGGGAGGCAGCGCGTTGCGCTTAACCCGCAAGGGCGCTTACGCTCCTTTATGGCGGGAAACCGCTTATCCACTACCAACGGATACGCCGTACCTACGGAAGCTGCTCCGCATCTACCGCGTCTACGTGTCTACACCAGTCACCTGCGGCGGAGGACAGTCCGTTGCCAAGAGAAGCGCCGTGCGGGGGTTCCCCCCAACCCCACTCCGTGGGGGCCCCAAAGCCCCCCGTTGTAGGAACTGTCCGTTGGAAACCCGCCAAGAGCACTGCTTCACCACCGCACTGGCTCCCCTACTATCTACTAACCAACAGCTTTTCTATGAACGAAACTACTTCCCTCCCACCTCATAAAATTATCGGTGTTGCTGTAATTTGGAACGAGCAGAGGCAAATTTTAATTGATCGGCGTCTTCCAAAGGGAGTAATGGGTGGTTTGTGGGAATTTCCTGGAGGGAAAATCGAACCTGGTGAAACAATCAAAGATTGTATTCAACGAGAAATATATGAAGAATTAGGAATAGTGATAGAAGTAGGTGAGCATCTAATCACTATTGACCATACCTATACACACCTAAGAGTTACCCTCACAGTACATAATTGCCGTCATATTACGGGCATTCCGCAACCAATTGAATGCGATGAAGTTCGTTGGGTAAGTTTAGATGAACTAGAGCAGTTTGCTTTTCCGGAAGCAAACGTTGACATTATTAAAGCTTTACGGGAAGCTTTTATGTAAATTTTTACAGCCTACCTATTATTTAACTTGGATACACTGGTAACGTAAAGTGAAACCATGCTCCACCATTAGGGGCAGTATCTACCCAAATTTGACCATAATGGGCGCGGACTATACGCTGGCATAAACATAAGCCTATCCCGTAGCCTTCTTGAGCTTCATCTCGTTCTAAACGGAAATGATTTTCAAAGATGCGATCGCGATTTTCTTCGGGAATGCCGGGGCCTGAATCGCCAATACTGAACTGAACTTTTTGCGTAGTGCGATGCAGTCCCGCCACACTAATAGTACCACCCAGGGGTGTATACTTAATCGCGTTATCCAGCAGATTCATCAAAACTTGGCGGATACGTTCTGGATCGGCATAAACACAAGGCAAATCTTTGGGAATATCTTTTTCAATTTTCAAAGATTTGATCGTGTAGCGATCGCGTAATTCCTCAATCATTTCAAAACAGAGTTGACCGAGATCTGTTTTTTGCGGTTGAATGGGGAATTCTCTTTCGTTGTTACGACCTACTTGTAATAGATCAGTAATCATACGGTCAATGAGCCGAGTTTGGTTGCGTCCTTGTTTAAACAAGTGCGCAGCCATAGTCGGTGTGAGTCGATCAAACTTGCCTTTTTCTTGATTGTAGTTAGATTGCAGAGTATCTATGGCGATCGCAATCGCAGTTAATGGATTGCGTAAGTCGTGGGCTAACATTGCTATTACCCGGTCTTTGAACTGTAGTTGCTCTTCTAGTTGCTCTTTTTCCTGTTTCAAGCGAAAAATTTCATCAGATAATCGAATCAGTTCAGCAGAAACAGCAACCGAACGAATAGAGGATTTCGGTGATGGTGGTAGGCGCCCATTATCTTCCAAGTTATCCTGCAATCCATTCTGTAATTTTACGTAAGCATCTACTGCGGCTTGCCATCGTGGCCACCAGCTTTTTAGTTGAGCAACTATGTTACTACCAGCTAGAATATGTCTGGGTTCTGGGTGAATCTTGATTAAAGCTGGTGTTGCTACCAGTTTAAAATGTTCTGCCAGATAGGGTTGTTGCCCGACGTCAATAATTTGAAGTTCAAACTTATAGTCAGCCTCTAATTCTTTTAAGTAAGCACGAATTCGCTGCACTTGTTGCCGTGACTTTGGTCGCCCATCGACAAACAGTAACAATTGCAGTGGAGCCTCAGAATAAATAGGCTGATCCTGGGAAGCTTGCATGTAATCGTGTTTTAGCACTGGTAACAAACCGACGACGCTTGGGATGAAAGTAAATTGAACTGGCGTTTGTCGATAGCAATGATCCTTATTGTTTTCAATTTAATATCTATTTTAGATTTTTCATACGCCTATCCCATACAGGTTTTTGAGCAGAGATATAATTTTTTGAGCTTTGCCTGCCCTTTTGGCGAATTTCTGTTTCTGGCAAACCTTTTACGACCGGAATCTCAGTCGCAATCTTCGCGCCGATTGCAATCTTTCGTCAAGGGCAGATGAAAGTTTTTATACCGACTATAACTCAACTAGTACAGTAAAGGATCAATTTTAATTGATCGGGGATGAAGTTAATAGTGACTGCCTTTAGTTGCCTGGATGCGCTAGGGTAGGAATCGACACTCGATTTGTGATTTACCGTGCTGCACTCTAACCCTTTGGCTGTGTCAATCAGCTTGGCAGTTTTACTCACTTCGTTAACAGCCTGTTCCAACAGTCAAATCGCCAAGAATCTAGAACAGTCTTTGGCGGCAGACTCAAGGTTGAAAGACAATCCCGTAATTTTTGGTGGCAATCAAACAGGCGATCGCCCAACTCAACAAAACAACTCAGCAGTACAGTTACCAACTGATTTTCCTAAAGAAATCCCCCTTTATCCCAACGCCCAATTACAGGAAGTTATTCCTAGTAGTGATACAGAAAACCGAGTATCAACACGTTGGTTAAGCTCAGATCCAATCAATTTCATCGCCAGCTACTACCGCAACCAGTTTCAGACAAATAACTGGCAAATTGTGCAACAGCCAACCGATGAACAGGGAGGCTCTTTTGAAGCACGGCACAATGATTTACAGCTAAAAGTAACAATTGTGCCTAAACCCGTGACTAGCGCAGCACCTAACCAACCACAAACAGCTACCGAATTACTAATTGAGTATCAACCAAGTACTACAACCACAGCACAAACTGGTCAAAGTACTAATAACATAGTTCCTCAGCCGAGTGACTCGCAGTTTGTAGGGCCTGTACAACCAAACAACTCAGTATCACAGCCAGTTAGCACACCTAACACCACAAATAACACTATAGGTGCATCTGGAACAAGTCCGCAGGAATTTAGCGACCTGAATAAGGTGCCACAAGAATTGCGGAAATACATTCAAGATTTGGCAGCTTTGGGTGTTTTGTCTCTAGAATCCAATGCTACCAAAAGCAACTCCAACAACACAACTAACCAGTTTGCACCAAATCAAGCCATTACCCACCGCGAATACGCTCGTTGGCTAGTAGCTGCTAATAATGCCATGCATCCCAACAATCCGTCTAAACAGATTCGTTTAGCATCGGAAAGTGCTCAACCAGCCTTTAGTGATGTACCACCAACAGATCCTGATTTTTCAGCTATTCAAGGATTGGCGGAAGCTGGTTTGATTCCTAGTCCTTTATCTGGTGATTCTACCCAAGTTTTGTTTCGTCCTGATGCACCGTTAACACGAGAGCAGTTGATTTTATGGAAAGTGCCTCTAGATACTCGCCAAGCATTGCCCACTGCTAACTTAGATGCGGTAAAACAAACTTGGGGCTTTCAAGATGTCGGCAAAATTGACTCCAAAGCGTTACGAGCTGTGCTGGCAGATTTCCAGAATGGCGAACAATCAAATATTCGACGGGTATTTGGCTATACGACACTGTTTCAACCTAAAAAGCCAGTGACTCGTGCTGAAGCAGCTGCGGCGCTATGGTATTTTGGCACTCAAGGTGAGGGAATGTCGGCCACTGATGCTTTGAAATTACAGCGATCGCCACAACCTACTTCACAACCACAATCCCAGTAGATGGGCAATTCTCAAGCTTCTAATTGGAACACCTTTATCGTTTCTTTATAAAAAACTGCTTAATTATAAAAAATCAATCAAGATAAATGCTCTGTGGAACTTTACTCTCTTTTATATAAGAGAATACAGAGTTAATTTGTGTTTATTTACGCAATAGTAAAGTTGTCAAGTTTATTTTGATATCAAAAATACTTAAGTATAATCGCCTGCGCAGCACTTGTCTTTTCTAACAACTAAGAAGCAGGGACTAATTGACATGAAAATAAAACTGGTAGCGGCGGGATTGTTTCTTTTGTCTTTGCTGTCGCCGCTTAAGACTGCGGCTGCAAATACAGATCCTGAAAAAATTTACATATTCGGTGATAGTCTTTCTGATGCGGGTAATCTCTACAACG
The DNA here is from genome assembly GCF_030381805.1 of Chlorogloeopsis sp. ULAP01. NCBI lineage: Bacteria > Bacillati > Cyanobacteriota > Cyanophyceae > Nostocales > Chlorogloeopsidaceae > Chlorogloeopsis > Chlorogloeopsis sp. ULAP01. Next base: position 209,762 of record NZ_JAUDRH010000004.1, on the reverse strand, counting down.
CTACAAAGTTTCAAGCACCTCCAAGTCCTCCTTACTTTGAAGGACGTTTTTCCAATGGGAAAGTGTGGGTGGAATATCTTGGAGAGCGGTTGGGGCTAAAACCAGTTTTATTCACCAATTTGCAAAATTCTACTCCATCCGATGGTATTAATTATGCATTTGGTGGTGCGGGTTCTGGTCTGTTTAATACCTTATTTGACCCTAAAGAACTATTGCCAGGAGCATTAGCGCAAGTAAACTTATTTACAGAAAATCAACAAGCCGATCCAAACGCACTTTATATCGTATGGGCAGGTGGGAATGATTATCTGTTTGGTAATGTCACTGATGTTAAGCAACCAATTGCGAATATATCAGCTGCGATCGCACTACTTGCCGTATCGGGCGCCAAAAATATAATTGTCCCTAACTTGCCAGATTTGGGCAAGATTCCTTTTACATCAAGAACAGAAAATGCCAGCCTGCTAACAGCTTTAACTAAAAAACATAACCAAGCATTGGCGGAAGCTTTACAGAAACTGAGTATAATTCCTGGCATTAAAATTATTCCGCTAGATATTGAGTCTCTATTTAATAGAGTGCAGGCTGCCCCCAGTGAATTTGGCTTAAATTTAACCAATGTCACTGATGCTTGTTTAGTAGGCAGCTTGCAGGATGTAGTACAAGGTAATTTTAGTGTGTGTCCCAACCCAGACAATTATTTATTTTGGGACGGCGTACATCCCACGACAGTCGTGCATAATGTCATAGCAGAAACGGCACTCTCCGCACTTGATATTGAGTACGTACCCAAACCTTGGGTGACACTCAAAGATTGGAACTTGGAGCTTTTAAGTAGTAAAAGTGTTCGAGTCGATATCGCCCAAATCCCAGAAGAGTCGGGCTATAAGAACTAAGCCTACCTGCGCGGGCTATAGGTGTCCGATTGGGGGCGTACCACCCGCTACAAATGGAACAAACAACCTTACCTTCTGCCTCCAGCATAGCTGCCTTCTGCCTTATTTCATAAAAGATAAACGATATTACTCCAGCAAGTCGGGTTCTTGACGCACAATCATCTCATACAGTGGTTGAAAACTAAACCATCCCATATAGTGCGAACCGACTTGGCTATGTGCCAAACTAGCATATTGGTGTTTGATGGGAATAGGCTTACCAGCAGCCTCTGCCAGTAATTGAGCTTGACAGGTGCGCTCCATTGTGATAAACCACCATGCAGCTTCATCAACCGAATGACCGACAGTGAGCAAGCCGTGATTTTTAAGAATAATGGCTTTATTATCACCTAGAGTTTTGGCAATACGCCTGCCTTCTTCTGGTTGCAGAACTACACCCGTATAATCATCAAATAGGCTGTGGTTTTCATAAAAAGAACAAGCATCTTGGGTGAGAGGATCAAGTAGGCGACCAAGACTAGACCAGCTTTTACCGTAAAGTGAGTGAGCATGAGCTGCCGCTACAACATCAGGACGAGCCATATGCACTTGGGAGTGAATCGCAAAAGCTGCTTGGTTAATTGGGCGATCGCCTTCAATCACGTCACCTTGATGATTCACCAAAATTAAATCGCTCACTCGAATTAAACTAAAGTGCATACCAAAGGAGTTAACCCAGAAGCAATCAGGGTATTCTGGATCGCGAGCGGTAATATGTCCTGCCACACCTTCACTAAATCCAAAGCGAGAAAATAGTCGAAATGCTGCTGCCAAACGTTGTTTGCGATGCAGGCGTTCTTCTTCTGGCGAAGTAAAGGAGGGGGGTTCAGGCAGATTTGGCTTATTAAGAGATATAGCTTGCATGATGAGAATTTAAGATAATTGAGTTAAAAATTTAAAGATTTTTTTGCTTAGTATACTTAATTTGAAATTGCAATCACTTTTTAAATTAATTGATGAGTTGGTTATGTACCACTTTGCCAGCAAACTAGAAACAGAAATTAACAACACTTACTGCAAAATCTGTAGCTTGGAGTTATAGTCTCCTCTGGTTTCAACCAGTTTTTTTAAGGAAGACTGACTTAGTATACTTATTTCTATCTTTTCTTCTAAAGATTTAGCCTTAAGACATTGGATGAAATCAAGCACTTCCACTCAAAGAAATTTTTGAGCTTGTTCAATCTCTGTTTTGCAGAAAGTATTTTATACTTATTTTTATTTTATTGTACTGATTTAAAAAATAATTATTCGTTCAATATTTTACTAATCCAACACCACTAACAATAACTAACAGACATTTTTAATTAGTCAGGTTAGTGTGATCGCATTGCCAGTGGATTGAGTTTTACGAAGTTAGATCTAAAGCTACATAAGTAACAATCTATTTCACCCCATCAAGTTAAGACCTGTGATTTTCTACAATAAATCCAGAGTCATTGATAAAAGGTATCACTAAAGCCCATGCCTAGAACCGTTGCCGACGTGATGAGCCGCAATCCAATTGTTGTCCGCCCAGAAACTCCTCTTCAAGAAGCCATCCAAATTTTGGCAGAACGACGCATTAGTGGGCTACCTGTTGTAGATGATGCCAGAAAACTGGTAGGTATTATCTCGGAGACAGATTTGATGTGGCAAGAAACTGGTGTCACTCCTCCGGCTTACATTATGTTTCTTGATAGTGTCATCTATTTAAAGAATCCTGCCACTTACGAACGTGACTTACACAAGGCTCTGGGACAAACTGTAGGGGAAGTGATGAGTAAAAACCCGATTACTATTTCCCCTGACAAACCTCTAAAAGAAGCCGCAAAAATCATTAGCGATCGCAAAGTTCACCGCTTACCGGTACTTGACAGCGAGGGCCAAGTTATTGGTATTCTCACCCGTGGTGACATTATTCGGGCAATGGCAGCAAGCCAAGATTAGTTATTGGTTAGTAGGGGCGGGTTTTGTTGATAATCTTGCCGTTCAAACGGATAATTTATCTTCTAAACCTGCACGGCAGTCGCTACAACGCCCTTATCCCGACGCCAGGTGACGCCAGTCGCTACAACGCGGGGAACCCGCGCAACGCGCTGGCTCCTTTATGCCGGGGAACCCGTCCCACCCTCCGGGTACCCAAAGGGAACGCCAAGGGCGTACAGCAGTCCCCCAACCCTTACGGGAAGCCTTACCCTTCGGGAACGTCTTCGACGAACAGGTTCAGGGGTTCGCAATCGTGACGGGAACCGCCAAGACTGCGACCCCCTCACCGCTTTGCGTCTACGCCGGGAACCGCCAAGACGGGGGCTGCTTCACCGCACTGGCTCCGCAAGGGCGCGCTGCCTCCCGTACAGTGGTTAGTGGTTGGTAGTTCTCTCCCCAGCTTCCCCATCTCCCACTCTCCCCCTCCCCTTGTCCCCGTGTCCTCTTTAATACGCGGTTCATGACGACTATTTTAAAAAAAGAGAGATAAAAAATGAGTGTTACTCCTGATTCTGTAAAGCAATTGCTAAGTTCTGAGGATTTGGGTGATCGCTTGCGAGCAGTAAATCAAATCCGTCAACTGGAACCAACAATTGGCTTTGAATTGATACAAAACGCTATTAATGACAGCAATTCCCGTGTGCGATACTCGGCAGTGAGTCAGTTTGATACTTTGGGCGGACAGGATTTAGATTTATCTTTGAATGTGTTGCGCGATCGCTTGCTCAACGATCCGGAACCCGACGTGCAAGCCGCAGCCGCAGACTGTTTGGGCGCTCTGAAGCTAGATGCAGCTTTTGAAGATTTACAAAACCTTTATCAAACCAGCAATGAATGGATCGTCAAGTTCAGTATCATCGCGGCTTTGGGAGAGTTGGGCGATCCGCGCTCTTTTGATTTACTTAGACAAGCACTTTCTTCAGATAATGAGTTAGTACAAACTGCTGCTATTAGCTCCTTTGGAGAATTAGGAAATACACAAGCAGTTCCGCTCTTAACTCCCTATGCCAACAATCCAGATTGGCAAGTTCGTTATAGAGTGGTGCAAGCCCTTGCTAGTTTGGGAGGTACAGAAGCGAATTCGGTATTGCAAACTCTGGCTAATGATGAAGTAGAAGCTGTTGCGTCTGAAGCGAAGAGAGCTTTGCAATCTAGCTAAAAGCTGAATTACCACCCAGCAAGCGCTCGAACTCTCGTTTAACGATCACATAACACTCACAGGAGGTTGACTCCAAACCTTCTGTGTCAAGAATAGTCATCTTGCCATACTTGTAGCTGATGAATCCTGCCCTCGCAATAGTAGTGGCAACTTCACTCACACTTGCGCGACGCACCCCTAGCATTTGTGCTAGAAACTCTTGGGTGAGAGGAAATTGATCTGCTCCCACTCGATCGCGAGTCATCAACATCCACCGGCAAAACCGCTGTTCAATGGAGTGCAGGCGGTTGCAAGCAGAAGATTGAGCGATTAGATTAAATAGCGCTTGCGTGTAGAGTTGCAGCAATTTGTAAAGCGGGCTACCTGGAGTCACTTCACGTTGAAATACATCCGCCCTCATCCTCATGCCTTCACCAGGAATTTGTTGAATAGCCTCACCGGGAATTGAGTTGGCTCCCAGAAATACAGGCAAACCCACCATCCCTTCATTACCCACCGTACCTACTTCCACTGCATCACCACTTTCCACTAAAGAGAGCAGAGAACCGACGCCACTGTTGAGGAAATAGACATATTGGATCGGTTCGTTAGGTGCGTAGAGGATTTGTTTTAAATCTAGAGAGACTAACTCCATGTAAGGCAGGAGGCGTTCGTATTCCTCTGGGGGCAGAGCAGCCAACAGCTGATTTTTAATTGAATTACGGGGGTTTTGGGACGCGGACATAAAGAGCCTCTTTCAGCCAGTCTTATCTCTATCAGATAGCTCAAATCATTGGTCGAAACCCTCTGGCGAAAGATGAACTCTTTTGTAAATAAAGTTTGTACGCTCAGATACATTTAATCTATTTCTTCATACAATGGGGATTGTACTGTAACGTACAATTTTTTCTATTCACTCTCTATATTCAGGCACTGTAGTAGCAATGAGGCGAGCGGGGGCAGAAAATCTCCGATTTTCTGCCCCCGCCGCACCTGCCGGGGGCGATCGCTTACAAAAACATCAGCAAGCAGAAGAAAAATAAGTAATATGACATGAGACACAGGGTTATTTCTCACTTTCCTAATGTTGCTTACAACGTAGTAGCGATAGCAGCTTCTAAAGGTGGGCTAAAAGCCATTAGCAAAATTTTGTCTGCATTGCCAGCTGATTTTCCGGCAGCGATAGTTGTTGTACTGCATTCATCTCCTCAGTACCCCAGCTATTTGGCAGAAATCCTCAGCCGCCGCACGGCTTTACGGGTAAAGCAGGTAGAGGAAGGAGAGCTTTTACGACCAGGAACAGTCTACACCCTTGTTCCAAACAAGCACCTGCTGGTTAACCTAGATGGCACTGTATCTCTCTCAGATGCACCAAAAGTGAACTTCGTCCGTCCGGCAGCTGATAAACTGTTCATGTCAGTGGCGGCTACTTTTCAAAGTCGAGCGATCGCAGTTGTTCTGACTGGTAGAGACAGTGATGGCACTTTGGGGATACTAGCCATTAAAAAGTATGGCGGTACGGCGATCGCTCAAGATGAGGCTAGTTGTGAGTGTTTCAGTATGCCCAAATCTGCGATTGATACAGGAAAAGTCGATTTGGTTCTTCCTCTAGATGCGATCGCCTCTACCTTGGTAAACCTAGTTATGACAGAAAAAATCGAGCAATTCATTGGAGCGTTAGCTTCGATGAATTGCTAAGGAATTGGCTGTGGCTAAAATTAGTTTGACGAGATAGGTAAGAAGCCCGCAAGCCAATAAAGTTAACTCCAAGTTCATTTGATTCAGCTTGAAGCTTTCTAGACTCAGTCCTAATTTGACAAGCTTGGTTTCTCAGCATCCTAGAGTTCGCCCTAATTTCAGTAGCTTGCTCTCTCAGCATCGCCATCATACTCTTGAGTATCTTAAACTCAGCAAGCGACCGATTGTCTAAAGCGTTTTTCAAAAGAGTAATAGAATTCGGTGTGTCTATGTGTCCCAACTCTGAAGTTTCGACCGTCAAATTATAGATGGCACTGAGAAGTTCAGCTACAGACTCACGGACAGTTTTTTTACTTATTAAAATCTTTTTAGCTAATTCTTTAGCCTCATCAAGTGTTAACCACTCTGACGTAAGTGCGGCACATAACTCCTTATTTACATAACTCAACTCTTGCTCTATCTCCTGTAGTTCTAACTGCTTGTATTGCAATTGTTGCTTGAGAGTTTCTACTTGCTAGCACAAAAGTTCTACTGTATCCTCAATTTCTCGTCTTGTACCAGAGTCAATAGTATTTATGAATAAAACGTCACTGTTGATATCAAAGTGTGAACTACTCACCGCTAACTCGGAGTACCGTTATAGTAGGGGACGAGGGCGCGAATTAGTTAAAGTGTCCATCTACTATTGGTAACTTTCCTAACTCGTTTGATTAGCAACCAACTAGCAAAAGCAATTTATACTTTTTGCACTTGCCAAACAAGCTTTAGTCTACTGTTTTGCCAGTTTTTTTGTCTGTCCCCTACCGTATAAAGTTAGTAATATTTTGTATGCTTAGATGTTAACTAATTACTAATACTTAGTTTTAATTTTCCTGTAGGGGGCGAATGATGGCTGGAGAAGTAGGTTGCTGGGGCTGAAATATTGCAGCTAATGCTTGCTCTAAAGTTTCTGCCATCACTATTCGATTTTCGTAAGCAACAATCACCCTCACAAAAGTTGGCAAGCTATTTTGTTCTGCTTCCAGATATAAAGGTTCGACGTAAAGCAGCGATTGTTCAATTGGTATCACCAAAAGATTACCTTGAATTGCTCGCGAACCCTCGCGATTCCACAGAGAAATTTGCTGAGAAATCACCGGATCTTGGTTAATTAAAGCTTCGATTTGCTGAGTACCATAGACTAATTGCTGTTTCGGGAATTCGTATAGCAATAACCTGCCATAATTTTCTCCATCAGAACGTGCTGCAAGCCAAGCAATCAAATTTGCACGTTGTACAGGCTTAAAGGGCATCAGGAGAATAAACTCTTCTGTTTGTGCTTGTGGCAACTTCATGATCAGGTAGTAGGGTTCTATTTGACGCTGTTCGCTGCCATAAATTTCTGTCGGTATCTCCCACAAGTCTTCTCGATTGTAAAATACCTGTGGATCTCTCATGTGATACGCCAGCAGTCGTTCTGATTGAATACTAAAGAAATCCAATGGATAGCGGATGTGGCTGCGCAGGGGAAGTGGCATTGCTGAGAGTGGTTTTAGCATTTTCGGAAAAACTTTCCCCAGAGTTGCAATAATAGGATCGCTTGGATCGGCAACATAAAAATCGACTGTGCCATTATAGGCATCGACAACTACTTTGACAGAGTTGCGGATGTAATTAAATCGATTGTTACCAGGATCGGAATAAGGATAGTGATCGCTTGTGGTGTAAGCGTCAATAATCCAGTAAAGATAAGTTGGCTCACCTTCTATAGTTTCGCCTCCCCCGTCAGCAGCAACTAAGTATGCATCGCCATCGAAACGCAAAAAAGGAGCGATCGCCTGAATTCTTTGGCGGATATTACGACGAAATAACAACTTTGTTTGGGGAGTAAAGCTACGCGTCAGCAGCATTTGCCAATCTTTGAGATACTGAGCAAACAACCAACGCCGCCATGTAGCACTTATAGAAATTCCCCCCTGTCCGTCATAGACGTTATAGATATTCTCATTACCACTGGGATAATCTAACTCTTGCGTTCTTGTCCCAGTCATGACATAAGTATCGCTAATTTCCCCATAATAAATTCGCGGTTGACCGATAGGAATGCTGGCACGAATTTCCTTGCTTGTAATCTGCAACGAACCCTGCTTGTCTGTACCATCTACCCCAATATCTTTAACGTAATAATAAGGTAATCCACCAGGGGCAACTAAATTGACAGGGCTAAGTGTAAACCCGTAACCATGCGTATAAACTAGATGTTGATTAATCCATGTCTGCGCTTGTTCGGGAACATCACCATAGTCTAGTTCTCGTGCAGCAATAATAGTTTGTTGATATTCTGTTGTTTGAGTTGTCAAGTCTCGCAAGAGTGTGTAGCGGTCAATGTCAGCATCGGGAAACTTGTAGTAAGGTCGAATTTGTTGGAGTTGGCGGTTGGTTTCCAAAAGAGGACGAGTATCCCACAAGCGGATATTGCGAATTGTCTGATCATTTTCTTCTAAATCGGCAGCTGTCAATCTACCTCGCGGATCGAAGGTTTCCGCATCAATGGCGTTTAAATTAAATGCCTGCCGGGTAAGAGCAATAGTGCGGGAAATATACGGTCTTTCTCGTGTTAATTCATTGGGTTGGACAATCAGACGTTGTACTATAGTAGGCAAAATTTTGCCAGAAACTCCTGCCAACAAAAGGTAAAATACCAGCAAGTAAACCAATTGGCGCGGAAAGGGAATAGGTTTTAATCTTGATTGTCTGGAACCGGACAAAACAAATATTCGCCATAGCAGGTAAATAGCGATCACTACTGCCAAAAAGCTTAAGGCAGTATAAATTGGCAACTGTGCGTGAACCTCTGTGTAGCTAGCACCGTAGTTAACGCCATCGGTAGAATACAAAAGTCGATAGCGCTGCAACCAATAATGCAGAGCTAGTGTTAGCATCAGCAAGCTTGCTAAACCGTTTAAGTGAAGACGCTGCGGCATAGTAAATCCTGGAAACCATCCCTCACTCAAACTATTGGCGGAGCGTAAATAAATTAATCCTACGGAAACAACAGCGTATAAAAATATTCCTAATAACCAAAAATTTAATAGTTCCCAAATCGGCAGAGAAAATATGTAAAAGCTAATATCCCGATGGAAAAGCGGATCTTTGTCTTGAAAACTAGTGCTACGGAAATATTGTAAAATTACTATCCACCGTCCTGACAGCAAAAAACCCAACAGCAAGCTGATGAGTAAAGCGATCGCCCCCAAGAGAAACTGATGATAAATTAAAATTGCGATTGTCAAAACTACTAGTAAACCCAGCTGCACCAGAGGAATAGGTATTGCTTGTAATTGCAACAGTTGGGAAAATAGCTGGAACTGGGATGACAACTGCCAAGAGGTAGTAGGAAGTTTGATATTTGGATACCAAAAATTTAGGGCTTGCTGGGCATAGTAAATCAGAATTAACCCTGCTCCCGCACTCAACACCACCACTACTGGCATCAGAAAGCGCAGTTTTAAGGGAGAATTTGAAATATTGCTGCTAACATCTACCCTATAGCTTGTACCCTGAACCCTATAAACTTGGGGATGCTTGAGTTGATTGGCGATCGCTAAATTGCCTAGTAAAAAACTAACGGAAAACAAAAAGGCGATCGTCCATGTCCCAAGTTGCGTCACCAAGCGTAATAAAAATTCTTGTAAATATCCAACTTCATCAAACCAAAAAATTTCTGCTGCCAGACGTGAGGCTAATTCAAAAACTAACCACAAACCTAACAGCAGCAAAACTAATCGAGAAATCTGTTTCATATACAAGGAACTGGAAGGGATTAGGAACTAAAGACAGTGAACAGTAAACAGTAATCAGTGAACAAAAAAGAAGTCAGAAGTGGAGATAGAGTTGCTTGGCCAAGGAGTCAAAATGCAATTGGTGAATTCTGGCTCCTGGATTCTGTTTAGATAACTGATAACTGATAACTGATAACTGATAATTAGCCTCTAGCCCCTACTCAACTAAACTGCTCACCTGCATCTAGGTTAAATAACATTTGCAGAGCTTGCATACAGCGACGTCTTGCCTCTACATCTTGCTGCGCTCGCAATTGCACCATTGGGTCATGTAAAATTTTGTTAACTATTCCTCTTGTTAAAGCTTCAATCACTTCTTGATGTTTATCACCAAATTCAGAACCTAATCTTGATAAAGCTTTCTCTAATTCTTGTTCTCGAATGGTTTCAATTTTGTTTCGCAGACAACTGATAGTGGAGACAGTTTCTAGCGATCGCCACCAAACATCAAAAGCTTCTACTTCCTGTTCTAAAATCCCTTCTGCTTCTTGTGCCATCTTGCGGCGGCTTTCGTGATTTTGCGCCACCACAGCCTTTAAATCATCGACATTGAACGCTTGCACGTTTGCCAATTCGTTGACATCAACATGGACATTGCGAGGTACAGAAATATCAATTAACATCAAACCGCGATTAGGTTCCAAAACCAGTTCTAGTTTGGCGCGATCAAGAATTGGATCAGTCGCGGCTGTACTGGTAAATACTAAATCGCATTCGGAAATAACTGTCAGCATTTCCGAAAGCAAACAAATTTGGATATTGTGTTCAGGGAACTGTTGAGCCAACTCCTGCGCCCGTCCCACAGAGCGATTTAGAATACAAATTTTGGCAGCACCCTTAGAAATAAGGTGTTGTACCAACAACCGCGACATCTTACCAGCACCTAGAATTGCCACTCGGCAAGCCGCCAAGTTTTCTACCTTCATATGTGCCAATTCTACAGCCGCAGAACTGATAGAGACTGCACCAGTACCAATACTGGTTTCGGTACGTACTCGCTTGCCAGATGTTATTGCTTGTTTGAATAATCGATTCAAAATTGTTTTTATACCGTTATATTGTTGTCCCAGTTTGTGAGTATTTTTTACCTGGGCAAGAATTTGGCCTTCTCCGAGTACCAAGCTATCTAAACCAGCAGCTACTCGCATTAAATGCATGACTGCATCTTGATGTAATAATACAAACAAGTGTTGCCGGAGCAACTGCGTAGGTAATTTACTGTGTTCTGAGAGAAACTGGCTTACTTCTCGAACGCCTTGTTCAGATTCCTCTGTCACAATGTAAATTTCTAGACGGTTACAAGTACTGAGGATGGCAACTTCTTTAAGATGAGGATAACTAAGCAACTGTGCGATCGCGCTTTCGGTCTGTGGTTCTGGAATGCTCAGTTTTTCCCGGACTTCTACTGGGGCTGTTCTATGGCTTAACCCCACCACTGCTATATTCATCTGCTAAATCTTAGTTACGAATCGGTGATTGTAATTGAGAATTGGAAATTAAGGAAAAGGGAATAAATGGCTGCTAGTAGTTAGTGGATAGTCGATAGTGGGTAATGGATAGTGGTTAATAAGTAACTACTGTACGGGCGGGTTTTGTTGATTATATGAACGGTTTAAACCGATAATTTATCTTCTAAACCCGCCCCTACCAACTACTAACTACCAACTACTAACTACTATCTACTAACCATTATCCATCCCCATTCTTCATTAATTAATGCAGTTGCAGTGATTTTGGTTCGTCGAACATATGGATTGTATCGACAAATCGAGCAGTTTTGGACTGGTTAGAAATTACCAGACTTTGAGTTCGTGCTCCTCCGTGGAAGAAGCGCACACCTTGGATGAGGTTACCAGTGGTGATGCCGCAAGCAGCAAACAAAACAGTTTCACCAGACGCCAACTCATGAGCATCGTAGACTTTATCAGGATCGTTAATACCCATTGACTTTAGCCGATCAAGGTTGGCTTCTTTGCTTTCGCCAATCAAACCTGTCTTCACGATCGCCGGATCGTAAATCAGCTGTCCTTGGAAGTGTCCGCCCAAAGCACGCATTGCCGCAGCAGAAATTACACCTTCTGGAGCAGCACCAATTCCCATTAAGGCATGAATATTGGTACCAGCAAAACCACAGGATAGAGCGGCACCGACATCACCATCCGAAATGAGTTGAACTCTAGCTCCTGCTTCCCGGATTTCTTTAATCAAATCGTTGTGACGCTCACGCTTCATTACCACTACAACAAGTTCTTCGATAGAGCGATCTAAACACTCGGCGAGAATCTTGAGGTTTTCTGTTGCAGATTTGTTAATGTCCACTTTCCCCCTAGCAGCAGGAGGAGCTGCTAACTTCTTCATGTAGAAGTCGGGAGCGGCAAACAAACCACCTTTTTCAGAAATTGCCAAAACAGCCATCGAGCCTGGTTGACCATATGCTACTAGGTTAGTACCTTCACAGGGGTCAACAGCGATATCAATTTCAATCAATTCATCTGGGTTACAAAAGTCCTTGGCATCCGGACTGCTACAAATACCGACTTCTTCCCCGATATAGAGCATAGGGGCATCATCGCGTTCACCTTCCCCAATCACAATGCGACCGCGCATATAGATTTTATTCATCCGCTCCCGCATAGCTTCTACAGCTACTTGATCAGCAGTATTTTTTTCGCCCTTGCCCATCCAACGAGCAGAAGCGATCGCGGCTTGCTCAACTACCTCAATAATCTCTAACCCAAGAGTATTTTCCACAGAGTCTGCCCTCTCGATAGCTTGATTTTGCGACTTTTCATCTGGCCGATTCAGTTTTACAGTCTACCAAAGGGCGGATACCCGTGGGAATGTGGAAAATAGTCTTCACTGTCGGCTTTATTTACCAAGGGATATCAAAAGTATTACCTGTACAGATAAATGTCCTTTATTTTGAGGCGGATAAATTTATTAGAATCCATACAGACGTTTATAGAACGTCACACTTTTAGCTTGCGATTTTTCTATTATGCTGGACTTTCTCAATCCTCTTCTCAATCGCCATCCAGAACGTGTCAAAGCCAATGTTGAGATTTACACTTGGCAAACCTGCCCTTACTGCATCCGTGCCAAGATGCTGTTGTGGTGGAAGGGTGTCAAGTTTACCGAATATAAGATTGATGGCAACGAAGCAGCGAGAGCAAAAATGGCAGAACGTGCCAACGGACGCCGCACTGTACCGCAAATTTTCATTAACAATCAACACATTGGTGGCTGTGATGACATCTATGAGTTAGATACAAAAGGTCAACTTGACAATCTTTTAGCCCAGCCAGCACTTTAAATTGTCTGGAAGATTTACCAACAACAAAGGGAATTAAAAAGTAGATGGACAGTTCTAACAAAATTGACACAACAGCAATTGAGTCTGAAATGCTGTCAAAACTTGATTCTGAACAACTACTGATGGTTGCCAAATGGCTAAGGCAAGAAGGCTTTGCTAAGTTCGAGGAATGCTACTCCTATAAGTTCATAGATGCGCTCAACTATGTAGCGGCAAGATTGGAAACTTTCGCCGAAGAGAAAGAAGTTTAAGAATTCACGCCATGTGTACAAAATAAAGTCATTAGCCCGTGCAGACGGGCTTTGTTTGTGTAGCCCTAGACTTCTAGTCTAAGGGCATTCTTTGCCTCAAAATATGTCACTCAAATACACAGAATATCTTATACATCGCCAATGGATGGATCGCGCCATAGAATTAGCAGAGCAAGCTGGGAATGCAGGTGAAGTTCCTGTCGGTGCTGTAATTATTGATTCTTTTGGGGAAGCGATCGCAGAAGGCGAAAATAGAAAAGAACGCGACCAAGATCCAACAGCTCATGCGGAGATAATTGCCCTGAGGGCAGCCGCTAGTAAGTTAAAAACTTGGCGTCTAAATCAATGTACTCTCTATGTTACTCTTGAACCTTGTCCGATGTGCGCAGGTGCAATTATTCAAGCCCGGATTGGGCTTTTGGTTTATGGGTTAGATGACCCCAAAACAGGCGCTATTCGTACTGTTGCCAATATTCCTGACAGTGCGGTTTCTAATCACCGTTTGCGTGTAATTGGAGGCATTCAAGAATCTGCTTGTCGTCAGCAATTGCAAAGCTGGTTTGCTAATCTGCGACATCAAACAGACTAACGGACAGAGGTAAAACTGTCCAGCTGGTGCGACACAAGTCTGGGAAGAGAATCTACGGTGTATTTAATCAATAATTTCATCACATTGTAAAAGTTTACCCAACAGTCAGCAGCCACCGTCATGATGGAACTTCACTCATCCGACTATACCAGTCAGAACATATTAGCCAGCACCCAAGTAAATACGAAGGTGGCTTCTACTACCTCATGGGTTTCTCCTTGGTTAACTCCTTTAGCTTATCTTTTAGGGTATAATTTTTTGCCTTTATTCTTTGGGCAAATTCAAATTACTGGAAAAGAAAATATTCCCTTCACTGGCCCTGTAATCTTTGCTCCTACTCATCGTTCTCGTTGGGATGCAATACTTGTACCCTACGTAGCAGGACGCTGGATTACAGGACGAGACTTGCGTTATATGGTGACTATTACTGAGTGCCAAGGATTACAAGGCTGGTTTGTTCGCCGGATGGGAGGGTTTCCTGTAGATATCAAACACCCATCAGTTACGACTTTGCGTCATGGTGTTCAAATACTTCAGCAAAAAGAACCCCTAGTGATATTCCCAGAAGGTGGTATTTTTCGAGATGGAAAAGTACACCCTTTAAAGCCTGGAATTGCTCGTTTGGCTTTGACTGCTGAATCTAGCTATCCAGAACTAGGAGTGAAAATAGTTCCTATCGGTATCAACTACAGCGATCCTTATCCGCGTTGGGGTACTAATGTCAGCATTCACATCGGTTCACCTATTCAAGTAGCAGATTATATAAGTGGTAAAAGCAAACAAGATGCCAAGCGCCTGACTAGTGATTTAGACAAGGCACTTAAACTATTAAGCCATGATGAATCGGCGATCGCTACTCATACATTTGCTGAGATGCCCAATTCTTGATTTGTGAGGGGTTTTAGTGGTTAGTAGGGGAGGCAGCGCGCCCTTGCGGAGCCAGTGCGGTGAAGCAGCCCACCACCAAAGGCGGTTCCCGGCGTAGACGCAAAGCGGTGAGGGGGTCGCAGTCTTGGCGGTTCCCGTCACGATTGCGAACCCCTGAACCTGTTCGTCGAAGACGTTCCCGAAGGGTAAGGCTTCCCGTAAGGGTTGGGGGACTGCTGTACGCCAAGGGCGTACCCTCCGGGTACCCGGAGGGTGGACGGGTTCCCCGGCATAAAGGAGCCAGTGCGCCCTTGCGGGTTAAGCGCGTTGTAGACGCCCGGAGGGCGGCTTCCCGCAGGGTAGCACCTGGCGTCACCTGGCGTCGGGTTAAGGGCGTTGTAGCGACTGCCGTGCGGGTTTTGTTGATGATCTTTGAGTTCAAACCGACAATTTATCTTTTAAACCCGCCCGTACAGTAGTTAGTAGTTACTTTCCCCTCTACCCCTGCACCTTGTCTCCTAAATTCCCAAAGCTAATTCCCAGTTATTCAGTCTGCCTACATCTTGCGATACGTGATCAATCATCCACAATTGCCAACGCCCATTGGCTGGCAAAGACAGTAACTGCTGGAGGATTGGGTGTGATTGTACTGTGTAAGTAGCTTGTAATTCGCTGCGGCGTCCTAAAGTGCGATTTTGCAGTAATACAAGATGATTGTTCGGAGCAATCAAATAAATCTCTAGATCGCCTAAAAAATCGTGAGTAATGTTAACGCTTACCTGAATATCTTTTACCAGACTAGAGTCAGAAATAGCGATCGCGCTTTTAATTCCTTGTGGATCGTTATCTGGAATTAAAACCTGATTATGATTGTGTCCTCCGATTTGCCGGGTAGCGCTGATCATGGCTGTTCTTAGCTGTTGTGCTGCTTGCACTGCCCGCAAAGCATTCACCTTCCCATAACCAAACCATTGGGAATGACCGTTCTCATCGTAACTGCCATAACGTAAACCTAATTGGGCATCAGCATCAAGGTCAACAATTTTATCAGCAGTTTCTTCCAGAATGCGTTTTACTTGTTTGGCACTCAAGTCAGGATTCACAGATAAAATCAGTGCTGCTACACCTGCAACTACGGGAGTAGCACTGGAAGTTCCGCCAAAGTTATCAGTAAAGTTGCTCGAATCATAGCCAGCAGCCCCTACCTGATCGGTAGTGAACATACCTCGCCCAGAAATTGCTGTGGCGATCGCAGGCTGGGTATAGATATAACCTGTTTCTTGAAACCACATCCCTGGTGAAGCGTTGTTACTAGGCGCACAAACTGAAATATTACTTCCCCAATTACTGTAAGCAGCTTTTTTATTCAAACTAGTGGAAGCAGCCACCGCAATGACATCTGGGTGTACCGCAAATCCACTTAACCATTTGGTATTACCTTTAATAATATTTTTTTCCCATCCCTGTTCGTATACGATGCCATTAATTGGACGATTGGCATTCCCCGCAGCAAATAAAATCACACAGCCCTTACCATTACGTCCTTTAGTGGCAGCACGAGTAATAGCAGTACGTTGGCGCAAGGACAATGGGAAGTAAATTGCTGATGCTCCCCAACTGCAAGAAATTATACTAGCCCCTTTTTCAGTCGCCCAATCGAAAATCGCCTCGATAGATTCATCATCTAAAAAGCCAGTAGTACGAATGGGCATCAAAGCACAACCAGGAGCAACTCCAGCAATGCCCGTACCATTTTCTTCTGCCAATGCTATTCCCGCGCAAGCTGTACCGTGGCTAGTTTCTTGCTCGTCAGGTAAGGGCAAAAAGTCATTTTCTTTGAAATCTCTGGGAGCAACAATTTTCCCACTACCTTGAAAATCTGGGTGGTTTAAATCAAAAGAATCGTCTACCACTGCCACCACCACAGAACGAACACCGCGAGTAATATCCCAAGCGTTTTCTACAGAAATATGAGAACCATTAGCCAATTGATTACCGCCTTTATGATTGAGATACCATTGCTGCGGATAGAGAGGATCTCGCGGTTGGTAATGATGTTGTTGATGAACAATGATATTCGGTTCAGCAACTAAAATCTCTGGCAATGAAATCAAATGATTGGTAATTTTGATTGGATTTTCTGTAGCTTGTTCACTAACTAAAAAAACAAAAGTATTGGCAAGAGTAGGAACAGATTTAACTTGGACTAAGCCAAATTTTGTGGTAATGGCATTAATAGTGGCAGTATCTACCCAGGAAGCAAATTGAATTGTAATTTGGTCAGTTAAATAAACTTTCGCTGTAGGATTATCTTTGATTTGGTAAACATGACTGGCAAATGCCACATTTTGAGAAGCACGCGCTCCAGCCATAGCTCTGTCTAGTTGGGTGGGTGCAACGGCGAATAAAGCCAGTTTTGCTTTGGGGATACTGCGACACCAACTGCCCCAATTTGCTTGGGATAATTGTTGAGGGGAAATGTTATCAACAGGACGAATGGTAAAGCGATCGCTCACTTTTTCTAATATCAATTCTTCGCCACCACGTTGTAAAATCAACCCCAGACTAGTTGTGGATACTCCAACAGAAGAAACCTCAGAGGAATTTAGGCGATCGTTCATGGCTACTCATTTAAAATACGATTAAAGAGGCAATGGGAACATGATTTGATTCATTTGCAGTCTAGATCGGAGAAACTTCAAGATATGGCTTTGTTGGGTCAAAGTCCGAAACAGAGTTAAGATACCCGAAGTTCCTATAATTTTTTGTTTAGTAGTTGCATAAATTTATCCCATGAAGTCGGCAGTAACTGTCCCCATAATTCGCTTCAGTTTTTTATCAGTCATAGCAGCCCTTAGCCTGCTATTACCTGTTAATGCTCAACAACCAACGCTAACAAATACTCCCAACCAACCACAACCTATTGATCCCAATAATCCTAACAATCTCCGCCCAGCAGTTCAAAATAACAGTATTTTGAGCCTTGACGGAGGTAAGCGTTTGATGTCAGAGGCAAGCCAAGCTGTTAATTCTCAAAATTATGATGCTGCTGCGAAGAAACTCCAAGAAGCACGATTAGTTTTTAATCAGCTATCAAATTTCTACCAAGATCTCAACTCTAGTTTTTCTGGTATTGACAATAGAGTTGCCGATGCCCAGCGAAAAAAGGCACTAGAAACAGCTCAAATGCGAGACGAAGCTACCTATCAATTAGCCCTTGTACACAGAGCGCAAAATAAACCAGAATTGGCAGTACCATTACTAATTCAAATTGTTAAAAGTCAAAATCCAACGCGGGATTTAGGTAAGAAAGCTTACCAGCAATTATTGGAGTTGGGGTTTGTTGATGCTCCTTTCCCCAGAGGAGCAAACAGTACCTCTTCCTCATCTCAGAAGTAATTACAGTACCTATACCTGGCATCAGTTTCTTTTATAGACCGCCGCCAGTAGGTAGGCGGGCTTTTGCATATCTAAGTGGTAGGATGGGTTTGTAAATGTCAAAGAAAACGCACTTGCCAAAAATATTAGCTAGAAAGCGCGATTCTGCCTAAACTTGCTAAATCCCATGTTGGCAAGTCATAGAATAAATAATTGCTAATAATAGAAGAGAAGTTTTATAGGAATTGCGATGATTAGTCCGCAGCAGATTGAAACAATGATCAAGGCGGAACTGCCAGACGCCCAGATTCAGGTGCAAGACTTGACTGGTGGCGGCGATCACTATCAAGTCACAGTAGTTTCATCGCAGTTTGCAGGTAAAGGATTAGTGCAACAACACCAGTTGGTTTATGGTGCGCTACAACAAGCGATGTCCACTGAAGCAATCCATGCCTTGGCGCTAAAAACCTATACTCCTGAAGCTTGGCAAAGCAGTCAATAGTCAAAAATTTTTGCACTAGGTACTATGGATGAATGACTAACGACCTATAAGTAACAGAAAATCCCAAAAGACTATGACACCAGAACTCAAAGAGCGAATTGACAATTTAGTAAAAGAAAACAAGATTTTAGTTTTCATGAAGGGAACTAAGTTAATGCCTATGTGCGGCTTCTCCAACAATGTTGTACAGATTTTAAACACATTAGGAGTTCCCTTTGAAACCGTTAATATTCTAGATGACTACGAAATCCGTCAGGGAATTAAAGAATACTCCAACTGGCCCACAATTCCCCAAGTTTATATCAACGGTCAATTCATTGGTGGTTCAGATATTATGATTGAACTTTACCAAAAAGGCGAATTGCAACAAATGGTAGAAGTGGCTCTAGCTTCGTAAGTTGTAAAGAAATGTTAGATCCATGAGGTGGGTGATGCGATCGCGTTGCGCACCTTTTTCATGGCTGCCTAAATTACAAACTCGGAGGGTGTAGGGGAAAGAAGCCTTTTTCATAACTTGGTGGTGAATTTTATTCATGGCGACTACCTTCTGCCACGGTGCTCCTTGTTCGCCCGCAGGTGGCGAACTCGCGCCTCCTCTGCCTACCAACCGATACGCCGTACCTACGCTCTTGCATATTCGCCGTCAGGCGTTGCGTTAGCTAGCGACTTCTGTACACTGTTGGGCAAAGCCCTTCCCGCAGGGTGTTCCCATTCCCTCGTAGACGCGGTAGACGCGTTCGCCGTCAGGCATTGCGTTAGCTAGCGGCTTCCGTAGGTACGGCTTCTGTAAAGTAGAGGGTTCCCGCAGGGTAGGGTAAGTAGCTGCTCCGATCTACTGCATCTACTGCTTCCTGCCTTTTTTACTACCCCACAAAAAATCCCCTCGGTTGCAAGTCTTGAACGCCAACAGGGGATTGATTGCTCAAAAATCTCCAAATTTCACACCATTACCATGGTTGACTCAGACAAGAATCATGCTATAATAGCCTGCGTCAATCGGTAGTAACTATAAATGACTAATATAAAAAGTCACTTATAGTAATCTGGTTCAGGTTCAGGTTGCGTCATTGTAAAATTTGACACATCATATAAATAGCGGGTAGCTTCCTCCTCTAGACGATGGATCAAATAAGGTTCAATGGCATTACTGTGTCGCAGCGCGGCTAGATAACCATCCAAATACATCCGCATATCATCAGTGCGATAACCGCGATTCCACAACTCGACGAAGGCGTCGGTTAATCTTTGGTAATAGCGGATGGTTTGTGTGTCTTGGAGCATATTCTGCTATAAAAATCTCTTTGGAATGAGAATTGTAAATTATTCACGCTTAAAAGTGAAGTATCACTTTCAGTTTGATATAAATTTCAAACCTCTATCATCTGCTGTGGGAGATACACCTTATAAGTTGTAGTCTAAATCAATCCTAAGCTAGAAAACAGGAAAGTTGATGGGTTGAGAAGCGATCGTTATATTAAAAATCTACAACTAGCGCCTCAAAATTTATCGATTTGCTTAAGGATTGTTTTTAGCAGCTTCTTTTTCTAGCCAAAAATATAGGTGAGATTAATTTTTGTTTGTAGAAAACCAACACACTAGCTTTTCTTTGGTAAATAGTTTGTAAACAGCACACTTAACTAAAAAACTTTTAACAATAATAACAAAAATTTAATAAAATGACTAACTTGGCTTGGGGCAAGGCTTTTGAGTGAATATTTAGTCAGATGTAGTATGAGTAAATTAAAAGTCAATAGCTATTGAAGTAACAAGGGTTACAAAACCTAAGATAGAGGCTTTGTTACTTTGAAAGTCATGCACGCTAAGGGGTCTTGCCACCGTGGGTTCGGTTTGTATTGAAATCGTTGAGGGAAATCCCCATCTGAGGTCGTTGCTTGGCTGGCACTTGCAACAACTGGACTATCGGGTGCATCAAGCTGCAAGTATTTATCAGGCAAGGGAAGTTTTTTTAAGCCATCAACCAACACTAGTCATCTTAGATGCTGACTTGCCTGATGGGGATGGTATTGAGTTTTGCCGTTGGTTACATCGTCAACAACAGCCATTGATCTTAATGCTATCTGCCCGAAGTACTGAAGCTGATATTGTTGCTGGCTTGAAGGCGGGGGCAGATGACTATCTCTGTAAACCTTTTGGGATGCAGGAGTTTCTAGCACGAGTAGAGGCACTCATTCGTCGCAAGCGCACACCTGCTGCTCCAGCTTATTTAGATTATGGGACGTTGCAAATTGATCTAGTGCAGCGTCGCGTCCGTTTTCAAGGGGAGTTTATTGATTTAACCCCCCAAGAATTCAGCTTGCTGTATGTTCTAGCACAAGCTGGAGGAGTGCCTTTGAGTAGATCGGAATTGCTACGCCGTGCTTGGCCTGATGCTATCGACAATCCCCGCACTATAGATACTCACGTTTTATCATTGCGGAAAAAAGTTGAACTAGATCCGCGACAACCCAGTTTAATTCAAACTATTCGTAACGTGGGATATCGTTTCAACATGGAAATTTTAAATAATAACACTAATATGGTACACTCACAAACAAAATTAACAGCACAGAGGTTCAACAATCATCATTCAACTGTTACTACTCAAATATAAAAGTTAGTAGCTAGTAGGTAGTGGTTAGTAGGGGAGGCAGTGCGTTGCGCGGGTTTCCCGCGTTGTAGCACCTGGCGTCGGGTTTCCCCGGTTGTAGCACCTGGCGCGTCGGGTTCCCCCGGTTGTAGCGACTGCCGTGCGGGTTTTACTGATTATCTTTCGTTTAAAACCGAGGATTTATCTTTTAAACCCGCCCGTACAGTAGTTAGTAGATAGTAGTTAATTGCCAATTTTCCACTATCCACTAATCACTAACCACTATCTATCCCCATTCTTCATTAGCTTCTGCTTCTGCTTGTATTAAACTTTCTCGTAATTTATTCCAATCCACACTCGAAGCGCTCTGATTTACCAATAAACCTCCTTGCACCAAGTGTAATAGCCGTGTGCAAAACACCTGAGCTATCTCCAGTTGATGATTTACCATCAAAATAGTAGTTTTATGACTTTGAGCCTGTTGAGTGAGGATGTGCATCACACGGGAAGTTGTAGCTGCATCTAAAGCAGAAGTAGGCTCATCCAATAGTAGAATTTGCGGTTGAATAGTTAAAGCACGAGCGATCGCTACTAGCTGACGTTGCCCCGCAGAAAGTTGCACTTCTGTTCGTCCTAGCCAATCATTGGGAATGTGCAGCTGTTCTATCCAGTTGCTCACTCTTTGCTGAATTGTCTGTTTGGGCAAACCACGTAAAACAAGAGGGTAAGCCAAAGCTTCTTTGACTGTCATTCCCAACAGCTTTGACTCTTGGGGTACGAGTATAACTTGCGAGCGCAGTTGTAAAACAGGAATTTGATTGTACTCCTGATTGTCTAAATATATTTTGCCACTGGTTGGTTCACTCAAACGGTTAAGCAGACGTAATAAGTGAGTTTTCCCAGCCCCTGAAGGCCCAACAATCGCAATGCGATCGCCCTCAAACACCTCAAAAGAAATATCTTGTAATATCGGATATCCTTGTTGGTTACCCGATAATTTTGTATATAAACTAACTTGCTCTAACCGCAGTTTTGCATGAGGAAAAGTTTCCAAATTCAGCCTTTACTTTGTGATTACTAATTTTAGATCTCTATAATCAGAACTCAGAACTGGTGAATATAGAAAATAGAAAAATTATTCTGAGTTCTGACAACTGAGTTCTTCTTGCAAAATCCGTTGCCTTATCTATTGCTAGGCTTGAACTTTAATTGATTTGCGCTAGGGCAGTGGAAATTGTCCAGCCATCTACCAACAATAACAGTAGCGTAAATATTAATAAGATCAAATACATCCACGGTTGGGCTAAAGGGTAGACATCAGTTGTATCTATGCCCGTCTTTTCTTGCACCAGCTTTACCAACCGGGAAAAGCCTACTACACGCATTGGTAGTAAATAAGCTTTTCCATCTTGAGCGAGAAAATAGTAAACCAGTCCCCCTTGCCCGGTAGTACGGGGTTTTAATTGCTTCACTTCAGCCCAAGGTAACGACCAACCTTTACGAAAAAAATGTGGTACCCATTTAGGATAAGCTACCTGAATACCTTGATCATCTACAATTACACGTTCCGTTAATGCCGCATACAAAGCAACTAAGCCAATACTAATTCCTAACCACAATAAAATTGGTGGTACAGGTGCATTTGTTACCTGAGCTAAAAAAGGTAAAGGTACTGTTAGTGCTACATATAAACTTAAAAGTGTGATCCGAATTAAGGGAGATAGGCGAAAAATTGCAGGCAAGGAATTAACTGAGTTAGCTGTCACGGCTCCATCACAATTCTTAACTTTAACTATATACTAGCTAGGATTAAGCAAAGAGCGCTTCATCACCGGGAGACTTCCGGCAAGAATAGTTAAAAATCTAGATGATTGCACTTTGTGAACCTTGTCATCTAATAATTAAGAATCAAGGTTGTAAATGTGATCGCTCTTTTTCTCATTTACCAATAACTAATTGCTCTTGACTATTAAGGCAAATACTTTTGTACCACAATCCAACCAGTGAGTGAAACCCAAGCAAAAGCAAAGAATAGGGCAATATTAGCACCGATGTGAATGCGCCTTGCCCAAGGTTTTCTGACACGAATTTGCATCGCACTGCCAGCAGACAGCAAAACTAACACCACACTGATTAACCCAGCCCAAAGGTGTGGCGAGTGTCCCAAAGAACCAAAGTGACCATAAGTACCGATAATACCAATAAGTAGCAAAAGCAGCACTAAACTAACCATGCAAAAGCCGATGATGTAGTGGAGAGAGCGTAACCACTCAGGTTCACCTTGTTGTAAAGTTCTAGCACGAAACATCCAAATACCCATACTCGCTAGTAGCACATAGGCTAGTAGCGATAAACCCATCGACCACGCTGCGATTCTCCACAACCACAAAAATGAGGGTAGATTCAAGATAATTAACCTAAATATATGCTTAACATCTTAGGTTTAAGTTTATTTTTCCACAAAAAATAATTACGTCTAGCTGTGTGGAGATTTTTCTGTATTTTACTAAACTTAACTTTGTACTAAATTTGTACTAAATAAAAAAGGGTTGCTATCTGATGCAACCCTAAAATTTAGCCATTTTTTTCTAATCAATGGATGCAAAACCAACAGTTGTTAAGGGTTTTGTTGTATCTCCAGTTTTTGTCTTAATTGAGTGTACAATCGGTTTTTTATTGATAGAATCTTCTAGTGTTTCTGAGTCTGTTTCTAATTCGTAACTGCTAATTTCATTAACAGCAAGGCGATCGCACGGAATTTTATCCGACAAAATTGCACTTGCCATCATGCCTGTATGAATCTCAAGTTGAGCTTCGCCTGGTGCTTCAAACACTAGTCTTTGTCCGGGAAAAACAACCCTTTCAAAGTACCAGTTAGGGATATTTGAGATGCGAGCCACCTGGATTTTACTCGTGGCATTAACGTAGCAGCAGAGAATCTTTCTCGATTGCTCCGGTGGTAAGGGATCTAATATTTGAGCCATAACTGCTGAGGAGCTTTACGCCACAATTTTATCTTACATAAGCCAAGCTAGCACCGGCTGATCCCCATCTGCTGTAACCCCGACTACCAACTGAAACTTTCTAGATTATTTCTATCTCTAGACAGGGGTCGGGTTATGAAATTTTTGTAAAAATTTATGCCTTTTCTGCAATTATACATTAATGGAGAAAAAGTTTGTTCAAACTTGTAAATCAGCAGTAATGCTAACAATAGCTTGCAAGTAAGTAAAGTTGGAGAAAGTTGCCATCATATTGCTGTTGTGCAATCTTGGGGATCTGTTTTTTGTTCCTTGATCTGATGGCCTAATTGGTAATGACGATCCCTTCAGGAATAAGGTCGATGTTATGGTAAAAGTATAAGCTTACTAATTTCATATCATCTAAATCAATGTTTTGCATTTACAGTGCAAAGCAAATCTAGCCATTTTCACTATCATCTACAGCAAAAGAAGTTAGTTTCATAATCGTCTTGAATGTCAAGTACGATTGTGATCAAGCACAACACAAAACTAAATTTTTAAACCAGATTTCCCCTAAGTAACGGCAAGATGGAAGCTAAAGCATCCTTAATGGAAAACCGAATTCTCTATGTTCGCCTTCCGTGTAACCCTATCTTTCCTATTGGGGTTGTCTATCTTAGCGATCACGTTCACAAACTGTTTCCCGATATCGAACAGCGTATATTTGATCTAGGGACAGTTCCACCCTTAGACTATGCTCAAGCCCTGGATCGCTGTATTGATGAATTTAAGCCAACACTACTAGTGTTTTCTTGGCGGGATATCCAGATATATGCTCCAGTGGGCGGGCGTGGTGGAAACCCATTGCAATATACTTTTGAATTTTTCTATTCCCGCAATCCATTTCTCAAGCTACGGGGTGCTGTTGGTTTACTGCGGATTGCGTCTGTATACTACGGTGAACTCTGGCGGAATCTGGGTTTATTGAAGCGGGGTATCAAACGCGCTAAACGCTATAACTCCAATGCTCGGATTATTGTTGGTGGTGGTGCTGTTAGCGTCTTTTACGAACAGTTGGGTAAAAGCTTACCTGAGGGGACAATTGTTTCTGTTGGTGAAGGAGAAACCCTACTGACAAAATTACTGAGTGGACAAGAATTTCGAGATGAAAGGTGTTATGTCGTTGGAGAAGATAAACCACGCGATCGCCTCATTCACGAACAGCCTACGCCATTAGAAAAAACTGCTTGTAACTACGACTATATCGAAACCATCTGGCCGGAGTTCAAATATTACCTACAAGATGGAGACTTCTACATTGGTGTACAAACCAAACGTGGTTGCCCTCATAATTGCTGCTATTGCGTATACACAGTTGTAGAAGGTAAGCAGGTACGTATCAACCCTGCGGATGAAGTCGTTGCTGAAATGCAACAACTATATGATCGCGGTGTTCGCAATTTCTGGTTTACTGATGCCCAATTTATCCCGGCTCGAAGATTTATCGACGACACCATAGAACTCTTACAAAAAATCGTTGATTCTGGGATGAAAGATATTCACTGGGCAGCATACATTCGGGCAGATAACCTGACGCCCCAATTGTGTGACTTGATGGTGAAAACCGGCATGAACTATTTTGAAATCGGTATCACTAGCGGCTCGCAAGAACTGGTACGAAAAATGCGGATGGGATACAATCTCCGCACTGTCTTGCAAAACTGTCGGGATTTAAAAGCAGCTGGTTTTAACGACTTAGTTTCTGTCAACTACTCCTTTAACGTCATTGACGAGCGCCCAGAAACAATTCGCCAAACTATTGCCTATCATCGCGAACTCGAACGTATTTTTGGTGCAGATAAAGTTGAGCCTGCCATCTTCTTTATCGGGCTACAACCCCACACTCATCTAGAAGAATACGCCTTCAAAGAAAATATTCTCAAGCCAGGATACGATCCGATGAATATCACACCTTGGACTGTCCAAAAAATGCTGTGGAACCCAGAACCTCTTGGTTCCTTCTTTGGAGAGGTATGCTTGCAAGCTTGGCGACAAAATCCCAATGACTTCGGACGTGAAGTCATGAATATCCTAGAACAGAGGCTGGGTTGTGCCGATTTAGAAGCAGCGCTATCTGCACCGATTGAGGTTCAACAGAAGCAGTTAGCAACTATTTCTTGATGGATGGACACAAAGCGATCGCCCTATTAGGATAATTTCTGCCATGAATTTCCGCGCGATCGCACTTCCTTTGCTATATGAGTTATGGCTGGGAACTTTACCAATCACTCTTTACTATTCACCTGAAGCCGCATTAGTGCAACTCCTAATCTATTCGATAGCGTAATTTATCGCTCAAACAGTAAACTAAAGAGTCATAAGCAAAAATTTAAAATTTTTTTTCACTTTGCGTACTTTGCGTCCTTTGTGGTTCGTTTAACCAAACCCATGTTAAAAGGCTCTCTACTTCAACAGCTAGAACTTGCCCATCGCAATACCAAAAGACCAATCCGATTCGGTGTATACTACAAAAATACTCTGGTCGCTCTGTGTCACGCTTTAGAAGACCAGATATTACAAGATGTCACCTCTCCCTTAATGATAACTGCCTTTCAACAAGGGAAATGGTATCTGCAAGAAGCAGAAAGATATGCAAATATTGCGAAAAAATCTCGCCAAATAGCTATCATGGCAGCACCGGATAGTATTTGGTCAAATCATCCCACTAGCCAGCTACCCAATGTCAACTTAGTCCCACTCGCTCCTGACGATCCAGTTGCACAAGAGTGGCACTTAATTATTATTTCACCTAAATACACAGCTATGGTAATTTGTCAAGAATTATCAGAAGCTGATTATGGTGCCTCTGGAATACCTGCATCGGATTTAGAACGGAAATTTTATGGCTTGTGGACATTTGAGCCAGAGCTAGTACAAGAGACAGCTCTATTGGCGATCACTCATATCGAGCGCTACAATCCCCAACTGGCAGCACAACTTACCACAGCACAAAAAGCCATTCAACCAAATCTTGCCACACCAGAATTTTTAGGTACGGTAGTTTCTCGTGTAGTAGATTACCTCCAATCTGAGCAGTTGAATATATCTGTCCCCACAACAGCACGTCATCAGGCATTGGATCGTAACTTAATTTCCAACGAAATCCAAGCATTTTTACGGATGGCACAGATAATTGATGCTGCTGATATAGCAAATCCAATGGCAGCAGCAGAAGTTGTGGTGCTCTCAGAAACGATGGGGCAGCTTTTAGATCTTCCTGCATGGCAAATAAAAAGATTGCGCCTTGCCAGCTTGTTACATCGTATAGATCCATTACAAAAGGCAGAAAGCATACTAACTCCCACAGCATCTACCCAATACCGTGAAGATGCGCCCAGTTGTCCTTTGACTTGCCCTTTAATACCGGGAGCGCAAGTACTGCGAACCATGCCAAGATTGCGTGCTGTAGCACAAATTATCACTCACCAAAGCGAGTGGTGGGATGGTACTGGGGAACCTGCAGGATTAGCTGGTGATGAAATTCCTCTCGAATCAAGAATTTTATCGCTAGCCGCCGATTTTCAATGGCGAGTTAATCAGAAAAAAAACTCCCAATTAAGCCAACAAGAAATATTTTCTCAAGCTTTAGAAGAATGCATAAAACAGCAATCGCATCGCTTTGATCCTAAGCTAGTAGATACCTTAACACTGTTAGTTATGGGTTTGCAGCAAGGGCTAGAATTACCTCAAATCACACCCAAAGTCAGCACTGGGATGTGGCTGCTCGATCACAGACTAGATAGCGAAAGCAAGACTAACATAGATATAAATCAAAACTTGTCTGCAAGATAATTATTCTGGTATTGCTGATTTAGGGTATAAAAATGATTTTGTTAGTTACCAAAACCCTTATAGAGACGCGAAATTACCCTCCAAGAACGCCTGGGGCGTACGCATCTCTACATCTAAATTCATACTATGATTCAGCAACGCCTGTATTTTTATCTTCTTCGTGTTTTTTGTGAAGAGAAGCGGTTCTATGAGCACCTACATGGTTAAATAAATTTTTAATGAACCTAAGTTACTCAAAAAAGCGAAGAGGATTCTCTATAATTTTTATGAATATAGAAGCTATTAAATCAGGAAATCTTAAACACTTACCAGGTACAGATTTAGAAGACGAGGATTTATCTAACCTTGATTTAAACCGCATCAATCTTGCGGGTGCTACCCTTGTTGGTACCAACTTTGCTGGTTCCAAACTAGAAGGGGGGCATTTAGA
This sequence comes from Chlorogloeopsis sp. ULAP01, assembly GCF_030381805.1. Taxonomy (NCBI): domain Bacteria; kingdom Bacillati; phylum Cyanobacteriota; class Cyanophyceae; order Nostocales; family Chlorogloeopsidaceae; genus Chlorogloeopsis; species Chlorogloeopsis sp. ULAP01. The sequence continues at coordinate 181,473 of NZ_JAUDRH010000004.1, read as the reverse complement.
AGGTGCAAATTTGATGGGGGCAAATCTTCAAGCAACCGACTTACGGGCAAATTTGATGGGAGCAAATTTGATGCAAGCAGACTTAACAGGTGCTGACTTACGAGGTAGTAATTTGAGGGGCGCTAACTTCATGGGAGCAAGACTGAGTGAAGTATCACTGACTGGTGCTTTCTTGAGTGGTGCCAACTTGATGAATGTCAATTTGCAGGGCGTTGACTTTCGGGGTGCTGATTTACGTGGTGCCAACTTGGCTGGAGCACATCTCAAAGGCGCAGACTTGAGTCGCGCAGATTTACAAGGTGCTTTGTTGAGCGAAGCCAATTTAGAAGAAGCTGATTTGCGGGGAGCGAATCTGGCAGGAGCGAATTTGACAGGTGCGAATTTGCTCTGTGCAGAGTTAGAAGGTGCGAATTTAAATGGAGTAAATTTGGAGAAAGCGTGTCTAATTGGCACACTAGTAGAGAAATAAAGTATTAGGGTTTAGGAAATAATTGGGATTGGCACTCTCAGCAGCAAAGCAAAGGTATAACTATTTCAACGACTCTTTTTCAACCGCATAGATGAGTGCGTTTCCTCCGTGCAGTCAGTCAAAACCGAACAATCTCCAGGCGATCACTCCCAACAGTACGCTTGAGACTAATATGATGATTTTACCCATTGGTATAGTTACTTCCCACTCATTATGAGCATTAACAATAACGTTAACTTTGCCATTCCACCGCAGTTTGATTCAGTTTTAGGCTTTTGTGAAGGACTGGCATTGGTAAAGGTATTTGATAAGTGGGGCTATATAAACAAAAGTAGTCAATTTATGATTGAACCACAATTTGATTATTTGGCGCTTGCTCCGACTTTTTCTGAAGGGCGAGCATGGGTGGTTGTTGAAAGCAAGGTTGGCTATTTCGATACAAATGGTCAAGTTATTATTGAACCTAAGTTTGATAATGCTGGCGACTTTTCTGAAGGATTAGCTCCTGTCATAATTGACAATAGAAGTGGTTATATTGACAAGAGTGGCCAAATTGTTGTTGAACTAGAAAATAATTGTGTTGGTGGATACTTTTCTGAAGGATTGGCAGATGTGGTATGTGTATCTGAAGCCAATTCTCCCAAATGGACTTATATTGACAAGACTGCTCAGGTAGTTATTGAACTTGAAGTTGATTGGGCAGGAGAATTTCACGAAGAATTAGCATTGATAGATATTGGTAAAGAAAATGCCTTATCAGGCTATATTGATAAGACTGGTCAGGTTGTTATTCAACCACAATTTTATAGATCTAGACCTCGGAGCTTTAAGGAAGGTCTAGCATTGGTAAATATTGATGATAAGTATGGCTATATAGATAAAAGTGGTCAGTTAATAATTCAACCACAATTTGACGATGCTGGGAACTTTTCTCAAGGATTGGCATATGTCAAGATTGATGACTACTACGGCTATATAAATAAAAGTGGTCAATTTACAATTCAACCACAATTTGACAATGCTGGGGACTTTTCTCAAGATCTGGCAGTATTTTCGACTCTCCGGAGTGACAACAAGTACGGCTATATTAGCAAGAGTGGTGAGGTAGTAATTCAGCCGCAATTTGATTACGCCGATCAATTTCAAGAAGGATTAGCAGCAGTAGCAATTGGCGATAAGTGCGGTTATATTTGCCATCCTTAGAATTTATCAAATCAAATACGCGATCGCTCACCTTTCCCCCGCATCCACAATACTAAAACTCCCAAAAACGCCAACCCCATCACCCCAGCTAAGGGATTCTTATTCACACCCGTCACCCAATCGGGAACTCGCCCAGAATATTTCACCAACTGCCCGACGTTGATAATATACCAGCCCCAAACTAACCCTGCATGTATACCTATTGGGAAGCCCAATCTTCCCCGACAACGGCGTTTTGCCCATACCAATGCTAACCCCAAAAGTAATAACCCCAAAAATTGGGGCGATGTGCGAATTACTTCTGACAAGGGTTTAATAAAGTGAGCGACAGCAAAAATTGTCGCAGTTGCCCACAGTACTACTGAAGGGTTGTAATCGCGTTGTAGTTCATCATACATCCAGCCTCGAAAAAATAATTCTTCGGCAAACGCTGTACCCAAACCAGTAATTATCCCTTCTAGAACAAATCTCAATTGAAAAGAACTAGTTTGCAGCCACTCCAACCAACCCAGCAATCCTTCTAAACCAAACAAAATCAAAATACTGACGAATCCAATTGCTAAACCTCTGAGCAGTTCTACTCCATTCTTGCGCGTTAGTTCTAAGCCATAATGCTGGAATATCTGTGGTTGCTGATGAACGTATTTGCCCCAAAAAGGAAGCAAAATCAAAAATTCAATGGCTAACGGCACCATTGTGAAGATAATAACTAAATTAGGATCTTTTACCAGTAAATATATAGGTGCTGCTATGGGCAACCACAATAGCAACAAAATCAAAATAAAGATAGCCAGTCGAATCGGGAAAGAATGCTGGGCTAGAGAGGTAAGGTTTATTTTCATGCAGCAATAGGCTACTCGCTAATCGTAGTCATACCATTAGCAAATAGTAATTTACAATTCAATACCTTCACCGATTTTCTGAAACACCCACAGGCTGGGGAGGCAGCGAGAAGTCTGTAGACGCTTTGCGGCTTCCGGCGCTCAGAACTTCGGAGCTTGGTACGTATAGCAACACCCTTCTAGGGTGTTGGATTTTGGCGAAGGTATTTACAATCAGCAAGCAATATTTATTCTTCTGGTTCAATAGTGCTAGTCAAACCATGATTTTTCAAGGTTTCACAATAAAATTCCGCGTGTTCTTGAGCGCAGGTAATGACTAAAGCGATGCCATTGGTATGAGCTTCCATCATAATACTGACAGCCTGGGGTTGAGTAAGGCTTGGCACTGTAGTCAATAAAACCTGCACCACATACTCCATAGAGTTGTAGTCATCGTTATGGAGCAAAACGCGATACTGAGGCGCTAATTTACGGGATGTTGAACGCTTCTCTAGGGTTTCTAGTGACACGGCTCTTTGCTCTCTTGTGTTATTTACTACAACAGAAGTTTTTGTTTAGAAGTTATTTGTATAGTTGCTTAACTTATTGTATAGCACCAAGATTGAATATTGGAGCAGGACAATGACTACAATTGCTAGTTGAATCGCTCTAACTACACGATCGCTTGGCTGTGGCGTACTCATATTTTTTTTGCCGCCTTTGAGCGTCAATGTATTGTCGCTACAAGTTAGTTATATTTAGCTTTTAAAATAAAAAAATAGCAACTAACAGTGGTTACCACTAAAGACAGCCCTGTGATTGATTATGGAGATTGTCTCAGACTTTCAACCAGGACAAATAGTTTACCTAGAGCATGGCGATCGCAGGCTCTATGCAGAAGTAATTCAAGTTGTGCTTTCCCGTCAATCGTGCTGGGTACGTCCTTTGCTACTTGTAGTCTACTCTTGGGAACCCCCTTTAACAAGAGATTTGCGAGCGGCATCAGATCTACTTTGGCCTTTAAATTTATTCCAGCCTGCCTTAGATACAGAAATAATTTCTATATTGAGTGAAGTTTTAGCTAAAGAAGCCAAACTCGGAATAGACACAATTACTAAACAACAACTCAATCAATTTATTTATCAAGTTTGGCACGCATACAAAAAGGATAATGGCCCAACATAATACTTCATCTTTGTAATACCAAATTGGCACGCGGGAGTCTTGTTTCAAAATTCTGGACTAGCCTATGAATAAAATGTTTTTAATCCAAAATCCACGCATTGGTATAAGTTATTCCGCCGCCATCCTTGATGCGCTAAATTGTCTTATACATCAGTGTTCTTAAAAAAACACCAGCAGTTATATCAATCAGACGCTCATGCTGCTGCGTCATTTTTGTAGAAATTATATTGCCAATTTTTCAGTTAATTTCAGGTACTTGTTGTTGTAATTGACTTAAATATTAGGAAACACATTACTAACAAACTACCATCAAATACTAGGAATCAACTGAATTCGACCGGCATCCATTTCTGCCATCAATAATTCTAGAGCCTCGTAATCAACATCAGAAATATAACCCATTGCCGTTAGTTCTGAGTTAATTTCATTTTCAATTTCAGGAGTTAGTTTTTTAATAAAAATGGCTTTTTCTACTAATTGACGAATAACGTACTTTGTTTTCATAAGTAATAAACCAACTAAATTGTATAGTTATTATCCCAGCTGCACCTCAGTATAAATTGTGATTACACACTTAGTTTTAGGTGATTCAAATCACAGTTAGTAGGTGATTTTAGTCATAATTGCTTAAGACTTTCACCAATACTAAAAACCAAAGTCAAGAGATTTAATCTCAGTTTCCTGTCGTTATGTACGAGTTTGAGTAATAACTGAGTAATAACTTATGTAGGAATAATAGGCATAGCAAACTATTATTGAGCCAAATTTTTAATAAAAAGTATATTTGACTACAGTTTTTTGGGTAATTGTGACAATCTTTAAACAGAGACCTCAAAGGAATAAAGATTCGACTAAGAAACTTAATACGAATGGTCGATGTGGGAATAAAGAGTTTATGTTCAAATACATCTATCTTCATAATTTAGAAATTTTCATAGGATGTCACGATGCAAGCAGTACTTAAAAATCCAAAAATAACAGTTATTCGTCCTCAAGGAAGTTTAAACGCTGCCAATGCTTTGGAATTTGAGCGAAATCTAACCGCAGCATTGACACAAAATGATAATAGTTTCTTGCTAGTGGATTTAGAACAAGTAGAGTCACTAGACAGTGCGGGCTTAATGGCATTGGTGTCGGCACTTAAACTAGCTCAGAATTTAGGGCAACGGTTCACTCTTTGCTCTGTTTCCCCATCTATTAGAATTATCTTTGAACTTACTCAACTTGATAGAGTATTTGAAATATTGGAAAGTCAAGCGGCTTTATAAGCCGCTTGCTTTGTGAGAGTAGCAAAGATTGCTTAGAGGCTAAATGTTAAGTTTTTTCGCTTCAAAGACCTTAGCACGAAGCAATCAGCGCTCTCGCAAGCCATAATAAATGCTAAGGTTGGAGGTGAATAGCAGTAATTTAAAATCGCTAGAAGAATAGCACAGTGGCTGTTGCAGTAGAAAAATTAATCACATCGGACATACTCAAGCCAGCTCGTTACCTGGGTAACGAGCTTTTGGCAGTACACAAGCCGTGGCATCAAGCAGTCATCCGTTGGGTGTTAACTTACCCAGAAGTATACGAAGTAGGTGCTTCTAACTTGGGGCATATCATTCTCTATAACATTTTGAATGCCCAACCACGCCAGTTATGCGATCGCGCTTATCTACCAGGACAAGACCTAGCAGCAAAACTGCGATCAACTCAAACACCATTATTTGCCGTAGAATCAAAGCGATCGCTGATAGAATTTGATATTTTAGGATTTAGCCTCAGCTATGAATTAGGTGCTACTAACATTCTAGAAATGTTGGATTTAGCAGGTATTCCCCTGACGTGGCGAGAACGATTAGTGGGAAATTATCCTCTGATTTTTGCAGGAGGACAAACGGCGACATCCAATCCTGAACCCTACGCCGATTTCTTCGACTTTTTTGCCTTAGGTGATGGTGAAGAACTCTTACCAGAAATTGGCTTAGTTTTAGAAGAAGGCAAACAAGCTGGATTAAGTCGTCAAGAGCTATTGTTGGACTTAGCCCAAATACCGGGTGTATACGTTCCCCGGTTTTACGACATGGCGGCAGACGGTTCGGTACATCCCAACTGTCCAAATGTTCCCAAACGCATTCTCCGCCGGGTTGCCACCCCGATGCCAGCCTATTCGATTGGACTAGTTCCCCACGTTCAAACAGTACACGATCGCCTAACAATTGAAATTCGGCGTGGATGCACTCGCGGCTGCCGCTTCTGCCAACCAGGAATGTTAACACGCCCGGCGCGTGATGTAGAACCAGAACAAGTGATAGCAGCGATAGAAAAAGGAATGCGGGAAACTGGATACAATGAGTTTTCTTTGTTATCCCTAAGTTGTTCTGACTATTTATCCCTGCCAGCAGTGGGAGTAGAAATTAAAAATCGCTTGAAAAATGACAATATTACTCTGTCTTTACCCAGTCAACGCGTAGACAGGTTTGACGAGAATATCGCCAATATCCTTGGTGGTATCCGCCAAGGTGGTTTAACTTTTGCCCCTGAAGCTGGTACCCAGCGAATGCGAGATATCGTAAATAAAGGTCTGACAAACGAAGAATTACTGCGAGGTGTTAAAACAGCTTGGGAACAAGGTTGGGATAAAATAAAGTTATATTTTATGATCGGCTTGCCAGGTGAAACTGATGCCGATGTCCTGGGAATTGTAGAAACTGTGATCTGGCTACAGCGCGAGTGTCGCTCCAAAGGTAGAAAACCTCTATCATTTAACTTGACAATTTCCAACTTTACACCCAAGCCTCATACACCCTTTCAATGGCACTCGGTTTCTACCACCGAGTTTAAACGCAAGCAGCAATTGCTACGGCAAGAATTTCGCCGTCTCAAAGGAGTGAAAGTAAATTTCACCGATGTTCGCATCTCGGCAATGGAGGATTTTATCGGCCGAGGCGATCGCACTCTTGCTCAAGTCTTGCGTCGCGCCTGGGAGTTGGGAGCAGGCATGGATTCTTGGTTTGACAACATCGAACAAGCATACAATGCTTGGGGAAATGCGATCGCTGAAGCAGGATTAACCTGGAAATATCGCCAGGTTGAAAATGGTGAGTGGAATTTGTTCCAAAAAGAGGACACAAGGAAAGAGGACACGGGGAGGTGGGGACACGGGGAGGTGGGGAACATTTTTGATAATTTCTCCGCGTCAGAGCGTCTCAACCTCTTTGCATCTAATCAAACCCCGTCATCCACTCAATACTCCCTCGACAAACCCCTTCCTTGGGATCACCTTGACACTGGTATCGATAAAAAATGGCTCAAAGAAGACTTAAAACGTGCTCTCGAAGCTGCTACTGTACCAGACTGCTCTTTTGATGGTTGTTCTCACTGTGGTGTTTGCAGTACTGACTTTGGTCACAATATCGTAATATCGCCACCTCCCATACCGGAATTTACTGGGCAATTTGTACCAAATACAACTAAAGTTCAACGACTGCGGGTATGGTTTGGCAAGCAGGGTGATATGGCCTTACTTAGCCACCTTGATTTAATGCGTCTATTTGACCGTGCGATTCGACGTGTTGGATTGCCTATTGCTTTTACTGGTGGTTATCATCCCACACCCCGCATTTCTGTGGCTTGGGCTTTGCCGTTAGGAGCTACCAGTAGTGGAGAAATTGTCGATTTTGAGTTAACTCAATCTCTTGATGTTAATACTTTTCGACAAACATTAGCGCAAGCACTACCCAATGATATTCCTATTTATGAGGTGGTACAGTTAGATTTAAAAGCTCCTGCCGCCACCCAAGTATTAGACGCTGCCGAATATTTGCTCACTGTAGATACTCAAACACCAGCAACACCCTCACAATGGCAAGGTTGGATTGATACAATTGAGCACAAAAAAGAGATTTGGTCAGAACAAACAACAAAGTCAGGTAAAAGCCAACTCATAAATCTGCGCGATCGCCTATTTGAACTCGAACTGATGCAAATCACTTCCAATTCCCCAGAGTCAGTAGCGATATTGCGTTATCTGGGAAGTTGTCGTCATGACGGCATACTATTGCGTCCTGAACAAATTCTGTTTATGCTAGAGCAGGTAGCAGGTTTAGAATTCCAACTGCTACATATTCACCGCAATCGTCTTGTTTTGCGGGATTAATACCCTGAGGGTAATTTGCTACGTTAATTGCCCTCTGGTTCTACATAATAGGAATTGATTTTTGACAAGGTTGCGTTAGAATGAGATGAAGAGAATTTTTCTGGCGCTGCATTGAGTTATCTGATCCACAACCCTGGTAATCAGGGTTTGAAAGCAAAGATTTAGAGAGTAACATCTAGGATTTTATCCCAGACCAGCAGAGGCAAATTCAAGAACACTCTCTCTTGATGGCTAAACTACCTTGTGAATCAGTAACTAATAACAGGCTACGTCGGCTTCTCTAAACTTTATGATTTTTAAAACAATGCCGAATGCCCAATTCCTAGAGGATGAAGGCGTCGTATCAGAAATTCACCACGGACGGGTGATTAAATTGCTTAAATAATATGCAGCCGTTGTGGAATAATCGGGCGTGTAAACGCAATTACGGTCTTAATAGCTCTTTAAGTTTGGGCTTAGGTTCGCAATTTTTATTACCAGCAGCGCCTTTTTGGGCTTGCAGGGGTAACAGGATCAACAAACCCCCAAGTCTTTTTGTGCTGCCGATTTTTGAGGAAATTGAATGCCAAAACAAATTATTATCGCGGAGCAGCATCAAATAGCTGCAGTCTTTTCTGAAGATCAAATACAAGAACTTGTTGTAGCCACGGGACATCACCAAATTGGTGATATCTACTTAGGAGTAGTAGAAAATGTATTACCTGGTATAGACGCAGCTTTTGTAAATATTGGCGATCCAGAGCGCAACGGTTTTATTCATGTCACTGATTTGGGGCCTTTGCGACTAAGGCGTACAGCAGCAGCAATTACAGAGTTGCTGGCACCACAGCAAAAAGTTTTGGTGCAAGTAATGAAAGAGCCAACAGGTACAAAAGGGCCGAGGCTTACAGGTAATATTACTTTACCCGGACGTTACGTAGTATTAATGCCCTATGGACGGGGTGTAAATTTATCCCGGCGAATCAAAAATGAAAATGAACGCAATCGCCTGCGAGCATTGGCGATTTTAATCAAACCAGCCGGAATGGGTTTGCTGGTACGCACTGAAGCTGAAGGTAAGCCAGAAGAAGCAATTATTGAAGATTTAGAATCCCTACAAAAACAATGGGAACTCATTCAGCAAGAAGCGCAATCAACTCGTGCGCCAGCACTACTAAATCGGGATGATGATTTTATCCAGCGTGTACTGCGAGATATGTACGGCGCGGATGTGAACCGAATTGTTGTAGACTCCAGTACTGGCTTAAAGCGGGTGAAGTTGTATTTGCAAAACTGGAGTGGCGGACAGGTACCGCAAGGGTTGTTGATTGATCATCACCGCGATCGCACAGCAATTCTAGAATACTTCCGGATCAATGCCGCTATTAAAGAAGCGCTCAAACCCAGAGTAGATTTACCCTCTGGTGGCTACATCATCATTCAGCCTACCGAAGCATTAACAGTAATAGATGTCAACTCTGGTTCGTTTACGCGATCAGCAACAGCCAGAGAAACAGTGTTGTGGACAAACTGCGAAGCAGCAACAGAAATTGCCCGCCAATTGCGCCTGCGAAATATTGCTGGCGTAATTGTTGTTGATTTCATCGATATGGAATCGCGGCGCGATCAACTGCACGTTATCGAACATTTCAACAAAGCTTTGAAAGCAGACAAAGCTCGTCCTCAAATTGCCCAATTAACTGAATTGGGTTTGGTAGAACTGACTCGTAAGCGTCAAGGCCAAAATATTTACGAATTGTTTAGCGAAACTTGTCCTACCTGTGGCGGCTTAGGACATATTGTTCATCTGCCTGGAGAAACTGAAGGGCGATCGCTGGCACCAACACCACCAGTAGAATTACCCGAACGCTTTCCACCCACACCTGTGCCTATCAAAGAACCCCGTTTGCCATCTACCCGTCAAATCGAACCACGGGAAACTTACGATGGATTTTCAACGGAAGGTTACGAGCATGACAGTGACTTAACTGCTATCAATTTAGTTAATCATCCTAGCTATCAAGAGATAGGTGATACTAAAAGACGTCGTCGTCGTCGCTTGGGATTGAATGGAGGCAACGGCAAAGACGAACCACGTATTCATGGCAACCAACTGGCTTTAGTAAACGAGTCAGACATGGATATTGATGCAGAAGGAGAAATTGCAGAAGTTTCAGACATATCTCCAGCAAATCTTAATAAATCACCTTGGGGTGAAAGGAGCGAGCGTGCAAAAGTTTCTAGAGTCGAACTAGTTAAGCCAGTAGTAGAACCACCAGAGATTGTGTCTGTAGAAATGACACCACCCGAACAGGATGTTTACGCTTTAATGGGAGTTTCTCCTTTGGTGAAATTAAACCGGGAAGTGAAAAATCCCAAATCCGTGATTATTAATGTCACATTACCTGGGCAAGCTGCTACTTCAAGTGAACCAACTCCAGAAGTAACTACTACAACAGTATCTAGTACCGCAGTTACACCAGAAGAAGCAGAACCATTGCCTCAAAATATAACAGAGGCATCGGCGGTTGCTGTGATGGCAGATGAAGCTGAAGCAAACAGCACAGATAATCGTCGTCGTCGTCGTCGTTCGCGTGCTGCCGAGGTAGATACGTCCACCTCAGAAACTTAAATTTATGGTGCCAACAGAGCCATCTATTGCTTCTGGAGATTTACCAGAACCCTTACAAGAAGCAATTTGGCTAGAATTTTCCAACCTTTCCAACATTCCTGGACTGATAGCAGGTGTGGATGAAGTTGGAAGAGGATGTTTGTTTGGCCCTGTAGTGGCAGCAGCCGTGATTTTGCCAAAGAGCGCTTTGTCGGCACTAGTGGCAGCAGAAATTAAAGACAGTAAAAAGCTGTCTAGCTCTCGCAGGCACAAGCTAGCTCAACAAATCCGATCTCTGGCAATAGATTGGAGAATTGGGTTTGCTTCTGTTGCCGAAATTGACCGAATCAATATCTTACAGGCAACACTTTTAGCTATGAAACGAGCTGTTTTAAAGCTGAAGGTACAACCTGCACTTTGCTTAATTGATGGCAATCAATTGATTCAAGATTTAGCATTGCCGCAGCAAACAATAGTGAAAGGAGATGAGCGATCGCTGTGTATTGCTGCTGCGAGTATTTTGGCCAAAGTCTGGCGAGATGAACTAGTAATACGCTTTGCTTCTAAATATCCTATGTACGACTTAGAAAGCAACAAGGGTTATGGAAGTAAAAAACATCTACTAGCATTACAAAAATATGGGCCTTCACCCCTACATCGCCAGTCCTTTCGCCCTTGCCAAATTAACATTGTTAATCCTGAGTTAAGCATTCCGAAATAATATCAAATTCATCACACAATGCTTGTATTCCTAATAAGGAGGAGTTTTGTAAATAATTGCTAGGGAAAATAATCAGCAGATAATTTAAGCATTAACCACAGATACACCCAAATCCGCACAGATGAATTATACAAAACCGGTAGTGGATAAATTCCCTTTTTGTATAGCCCCAGGCTTATAACCTGTGGGACAAAAGGGGAATATAAAATATGGATTTGGTATCAACTGTATTTGTCTGCGTATATCTATATTTTGTTTAAATAATGGGATTATTATTTCTAGCAGGTGACAGGGTTAAAAGTCTTTTGGTGTTTAAGTTTTATCATCTGTTGATGTCCTAACCGCTTTGGCTGTTGCTAGCAATTATTGATAGTAGATTACTCAAGATTTAAAATTGGTAATTCTGTGATTTCATCATTATTAACTAGTCTTTCTTCTTGAAGTTGCGATATTACCCAACGACGATAATCTGCTAGTAATTGATGTAATAATCGTTGCTTGATTGTTAACAGTACACTCTTCAGTAAACCATTACCAGTCGCCTCTAAAATTGGTTTTGGGGTAAAGCAAAATGGTGGTGGTAATTCCACCTGTACTTCTAAATCGGCTCTGCCTCGTAAACGAGAACCAGTACTGAACTGAGATGGAGCTAAATATCCTTTTAAATTTAAATCAAAGCGTTGGTTGATATACTCAATACCAAGAATTTCACAACCTAGCGATCGCAAATAGATTGTGTCATTTGATTCTATCCACACTTTCATGTCTACAGTGGGTTGAATACTCAGTGACATGAAAGAGAGAGGACGCATTTTCAAGCGAAAAATTTCTTCTGCCAACTGCTGGATGCGACTAGAATCAACCAACGCATAAACAAGGCGTTGAGGTTGACGCAAATAGTGCTGGATGGGAATAGGCTGTTGCGGAACAGTAATTTCTACCGATTGAGAGGCAGTAAACTGAATAGCCATGCGTTAATAAAAATAATTGTTTTATAATTCTATTATTTTTTACTTTATGACACTTTGTTGCATAAAAATAAAATTGAATGGACGAGATTGACTATTTACTTGCAAAACTATATTAATTTATAGTTATCCATTATTTGCATTTGCAAATTAAAGCTAGTATTCAGTCAAATAAATACAAATTATATAGTGTAGAGTGTTGCGAGAATTTTATTAGTGCAACCTTCGATTAAAACTAACAGCTAAATAATTAATTCTATGACTCTATTGATCGCACATTTGGGGCCTCCCGGCACTTACGCAGAGCAAGCAACTCTTCTGTATGTTAATTGGTTAGAAAAAATAAAGGGATTAAAAACTATCTTGTGTCCTTATTCCAGTATCGCTCAAACACTACGAGCAGTTGCTCAGGGAGCAGTTCAGTTAGCTGTTGTACCAGTGGAAAATTCCATTGAAGGTAGTGTAACTATGACTATAGATACACTGTGGCAACTAGATACTTTGCAAATTCAGTTGGCTTTAGTTATGCCAATAGTTCATACATTAATTTCCTGTGCTCAAAGCTTAGAAAGTATTAAAACTGTTTATTCTCATCCACAAGCTTTGGCACAATGTCAAGGATGGTTGGAACGATTTCTCCCGTCTGTACAGCTAATTCCTACTAATTCCACGACTGAGCCACTGCAAAAACTAGAGCAAGAAACAACAGCAGCAGTAATTTCATCCCGAAGGGCTGCACAACTCTATAATTTACCAATACTAGTCGATGGCACTAATGATTATCCTGAAAACTGTACTCGCTTTTGGGTAGTAAGCCAGGCTAATGTGTCAATCACCAACCAACCATCTTCCATAAGAAATAGTCACACATCACTCGCTTTCAGCGTACCAGCAAACGTACCCGGAGCATTAGTCAAACCGCTACAAATTTTTGCTCGCTTAGGTATTAATCTTAGTCGAATTGAATCTCGTCCAACGAAGCGATCGCTAGGAGAATACTTATTTTTTATTGATGTAGAAGCAGACGCTCGTGAAGCTCAAATGCAATCTGCACTACAACAACTAACAGCTTATACAGAAATATTAAAAATTTTTGGCAGCTACAATGTTTTACCGATTAGTGCTCTTGGAGAAGAAGTTAATAGTTAATTGCTAATTTTTCATTGCCATTAACCATTAACTATTAGCCATTAACCACTAACTACTTATAACTTCTGATTAAAAGTGTCTTTGAGAACGGTACGAGCTGCTAAATGATTGCGCGTAGAAGTCAAAATTTCCGCTTCTCGTTCCAGACGAGCAACTGTGTCTTGCATTTCTAATAATGTTTGTTGCTCAGAAGCAACACCATAAAGGTTACTTGCTACCCAATAAGATAGCTCTAAAGGTAGATCGGGTAAGTCTTCTGGTAATTCAATATTTTGTTCTGTTAGCTTGGCAGATAGACGTACAACATCTTGCAGTAGTTGTTCTACCTCAGCCGCTAGAGGACGCAAATCCTTAGCAGGTGGATTATCTTCAATCCACTCAACCAAACCGACATAGTAAGGTTTTTCGCGAACGTATTCTAGCACACGAAACCTTTGCTGCCCTAGAGTCAACATTTTCATCCGGTCATCTGGTAACCGTTGATAATGAATGATTTCTGCACAGCAGCCAACATTAGCAACTGTACCTTTAGCCGGATCGACCATTAAAACCCCAAACCTACGATCGCTCTCCAAAATTGTATTCATCATGATCCGATATCGGAATTCAAAGATATGCAGGGGTAATGGTCTTGTAGGGAATAAAACTACTTCTGATAATGGGAACAGAGGTAGTTCACGAACGGCAATTTTAGAAGAAGACGTCATTTTTACCTTGGTATAAATTTAACCTTTGATAATATTTATAATTTTGTATTATTCTCTGTCTTTGCCGCGCTTTGTCTACATTCTATCATTTGTTTTTCCAGCTAAATAAAAAGCCCTGAAAGATATCTCTTCCGGGGCAAGTAAATATTCACACTAAGCAGTGCTATCAGCTATGAGCATTTAAAGCTTCACTTCAATATCTACACCAGATGGTAAATCCAGTTTCATCAAAGCATCAATGGTTTTGGAAGAAGGCTGATAAATATCGATAATGCGGCGATGAGTACGGGTTTCAAAGTGTTCCCGCGAATCTTTATCTACATGGGGCGATCGCAACACGCAGTAAATGCGGCGCTTTGTTGGTAAGGGAATTGGGCCGATCGCTGTAGCATTAGTACGGTTTGCTGTATCTACAATCTTCTCGCAAGATGTATCTAGCAAGCGGCGGTCAAAAGCCTGTAAGCGAATTCTAATTTTCTGCTGCTGTAAGGTTGCCATTTTTAATTGTCCTGGTTCTGATTAATGTTTACAAGGGGTTAGGGGTAAAAAACTTACAAACTAGTTATTTAGTGAGTGATTAAATCAAATCTGCTTGCCAATCGCCTGATTTCACACTCAACATAGACGCACATAGTAGCGTGGCTTTCTTGAAGGTAGACAGAATTTGACAGAAAGCCGCGATGATAGTCGCTTAGGACTAAAAGGGTATTTAAAATGGGGATTTGGTGTTAGCGATACTTTCGAGCTAAAACTTTTATCCCTAATCCCTAGTGTTTAGTCCCTCTTAATAGAGGGAAGTTAAAAAAGCAGAGAGGTATTATACCATCTCTGCTCCTTCTTAATTAAGCTCAAGAGATGCTACTTTACAATCTTGGAGACAACGCCAGCACCAATGGTGCGACCACCTTCACGAATAGCAAAGCGCATTCCTTGCTCAATAGCGATCGGGTTGATCAGTTCTACAGTCACCTTAATGCGGTCTCCGGGCATTACCATTTCCGCTTCAGTACCATCATCAGAGGTGAAAGTCTTAATCGTGCCGGTCACATCTGTTGTCCGCACATAGAACTGAGGACGGTAACCAGCAAAGAACGGTGTTTTGCGACCACCTTCTTTTTCGGTTAAAACGTAAACCTCACCTTCAAATTGAGTGTGTGGAGTGATAGAACCAGGCTTGGCGAGTACCATACCTCGTTCGATGTCAGTCTTCTGGATACCGCGCAAAAGTATACCAGCGTTATCACCAGCCATACCTTCATCGAGACTCTTCTTGAACATCTCAATTCCAGTAACGGTGGTAGAACGAGTAGGTTTAATGCCCACCAATTCCACGTTATCGCCGATTTTAACTTTACCCCGCTCAATCCGTCCTGTTGCTACAGTACCGCGACCTGTGATGGAGAATACGTCTTCTACAGCCATCAAGAAAGGCTTATCTACATCGCGCTCTGGAGTGGGGATGTAAGAGTCTACAGAATCCATCAGTGCGTAGATCTTATCTACCCACTGATCTTCACCCCGTTGAGTTTTGGGATTACTGGTCATTTTTTCCAGCGCTTGCAAAGCAGAACCTGCTGTAATCGGAATATCATCACCAGGGAAATCATAGCTAGAAAGCAATTCCCGGACTTCCAATTCCACTAGTTCTAGCAATTCTTCGTCGTCCACCATATCTTCTTTGTTCAAGAAGACTACTAGGCTAGGAACACCTACCTGCCGTGCCAACAGGATGTGTTCGCGGGTTTGGGGCATGGGACCATCAGCTGCAGATACCACGAGGATAGCACCATCCATTTGGGCTGCGCCGGTGATCATGTTCTTAACATAGTCAGCGTGTCCAGGACAGTCTACGTGAGCATAGTGCCGTTTTTCGGTTTCATACTCAACGTGAGCTGTGTTGATTGTAATACCCCGTGCCTTTTCTTCTGGAGCGGCATCGATTTCGTCGTACTTTCTAGCTTGAGCCTGACCCAAAGCCGCCAAGGTCATAGTAATGGCTGCTGTGAGTGTGGTTTTACCATGGTCAACGTGGCCAATAGTACCGATATTAACGTGGGGTTTTTTCCTTTCAAACTTTGCGCGTGCCATGAATGATCGTTTCCTTTACTAGTTATGCGTTCCCTTTGCTTTTAGCTATGATTGCCTCAGCCACGTTGCGAGGCACTTCTTCATAGTGGCTAAACTCCATTGAGAAGATACCACGACCTTGGGTCTTCGACCGAATGTCAGTGGCGTAGCCAAACATTTCTGCCAATGGGACTTTAGCAGTCACTTTGGCAATGCCCTGCTCGGAACCCATCCCCTCAATTTGCCCACGACGGGAATTGAGATCACCCATTACATCCCCAAGGAAGTTTTCGGGAACTTCAACCTCAACTTTCATCATAGGCTCTAACAGAACGGGACTTGCTTTCATTGCTGCTTCTTTAATTGCCATCGAGCCAGCAATCTTGAAAGCCATTTCCGAAGAGTCTACATCATGGTAAGAGCCATCAACCAGCGTGGCTTTGATATCAATCAACGGATATCCAGCTAAAATACCGGATTCACAGGTTTCTTTCATTCCCTGCTCTACGGGCGGGATGTACTCTTTAGGTACCGCACCGCCAACAATTTTAGAGACGAATTCAAAGCCGCTTCCCGGTTCTCCTGGCTCCAAGTCAATCACAACATGACCGTATTGACCTTTACCACCGCTTTGGCGAATAAATTTACCTTCTATTTTGTTAACGTTCTTGCGAACGGTTTCGCGATAAGCTACTTGCGGCGCACCAACGTTCGCTTCCACCTTAAATTCTCGTAACATGCGATCTACAAGAATTTCTAGGTGTAGCTCTCCCATTCCTGCAATTACGGTTTGATTTGTCTCCGGATTGACGCTGACACGGAAAGTCGGGTCTTCTTCCGAGAGAGCTTGCAGAGCTTTGGACAATTTGTCCATGTCGTTCTTTGTTTTCGGTTCTACTGCCACCGAAATTACAGGTTCTGGAATGTACAGAGATTCCAGAATCACTGGTGAGTCTTCATTACAGAGGGTGTCACCTGTTAAAGTTTCCTTTAACCCCACAGCGGCTCCTAGATCACCCGCTCTGAGTTCATCGACATCAATTCTGTCATCTGCTCTCAAAACAACCAGACGAGAAATACGTTCTTTCTTGTTCTTAGTCGCATTGAGAACGTAGCTGCCTTTCTTGAGTATGCCAGAATATACGCGGATGAAGGTGAGACGACCGTAAGGGTCAGCCATAATTTTGAATGCCAGAGCTGACAATGGTTCTTCATCGCTGGCGTGACGCTCAACAGTGTCGCCATTTGGTAGCGTACCTTGAATTGCGGGTACATCAATTGGCGCTGGCAGGTATGTTACGACTGCATCTAACAACTTCTGTACACCTTTATTTTTAAAGGCGGAACCACAAAGCAATGGCACAATCGTACCTGCAATCGTACCTTTACGGAGAGCAGTCTGGATTTCGTTCTCAGTAAGTTCCTCACCCTCGAAGTACTTGGTCATCAAGTCATCATCGGTTTCAGCTACCGCTTCAATTAGCTTGGTGCGGTACTCTTGGGCTAGATCCTGTACTTCTGCGGGAATATCAGCTTCTTGAATATCGGTTCCTTGGTCGTTGTTGTAGATGAAGGCTCGCATCTTCACCAAGTCCACAAGACCTCTGAATTCGCTTTCACTACCAATAGGCAGCTGGATGGGAATCGCATTAGCCCGCAGGCGATCGCGTACCTGTTCGTATACTTTATAGAAGTTTGCGCCGGTGCGATCCATTTTATTTACAAAAACAATGCGCGGAACTTTGTAACGGTCTGCCTGACGCCACACCGTTTCTGTTTGCGGCTGTACACCACCTACAGAACACAAAACTGTGATTACACCATCCAAAACCCGCATGGAACGCTCTACTTCTATTGTGAAGTCTACATGTCCAGGAGTATCAATAATGTTTATTTGATGATCTTTCCAGCTGGTGCTAATTGCAGCAGCAGTAATCGTAATACCCCGCTCCCGCTCCTGTTCCATCCAGTCCGTGACAGCGGTTCCTTCGTGAACTTCACCTATTTTGTGAATAATGCCAGAGTAAAATAATATTCTCTCTGTTGTTGTTGTCTTGCCCGCATCTATATGCGCCGCAATACCAATATTGCGTACTCTCTCTAGCGGGATCGTACGTGCCACAGCTGCCTCCTATACTTTTCGCCTCATGATATCTTGTATATTACACTTTGTTAAGATTCTATCCTTTTCGGTAAACCGTCATTTTTTTTGTAAATTCACGATGATAGTTCATACCGCCTTTGGGAAGAGGCGATACATAGTGGCTTAATTTTAGTAACGATAGTGTGCGAAAGCCTTATTTGCTTCTGCCATCCGATGCGTCTCTTCACGCTTGCGAATAGCGTTCCCAGTCTCGTTGGCAGCATCCATCAATTCTTGAGCCAATTTGCCAGCCATTGTTCGACCTGAGCGTTGCCGAGAAAACTGTACCAGCCAACGCAGTGCCAAAGTTGTACCCCTCTCAGAACGCACTTCCATCGGTACTTGGTAGGTAGCACCGCCAACCCGCCGAGCTTTTACTTCTACCAAGGGCGTTGCATTACGCACAGCTCTTTCAAAGGTTTCTAATGGATCATTACCAGTGCGTTCCTCAATACTTTTCATAGCATCATAGACAATCCGTGCGGCAAGTGATTTTTTACCATGACGCATAATACGACGGATTATCATGCTAACTAAACGACTGTTATAAACTGAGTCAGGCGGAACAGGGCGCTTTTGAACAACACCACGACGAGACATACTTCAACCTTAATTGGAATTTAGCTACTAGATGAATTATGTGTCTGGACAGCTTTTACACTACAATTGCAGCGATGCTGACCCATTTACTTGCTGCCCTCAACTAGAACATACAAGGCGACAATATTATATACCTTAATAGTTAATTTAAAATGCTGCTGTCGCTAACTGCATTCTAAAGATTTCTTACACTCATAGCAAATGTATAGGTGCAAGTTGAGGCTTTAACTAATTTAACTTGATTTTTTAGACAACCTCATACCTGAAAGGAGTGAGATTCTCAAACCACCCGCAAGTAATTGCTTTCATTCAGGTTTTATATTCTGATATGTCCAGTCTTATCTTTACGAAAGACTTATGGACTTGATCAAGATTCTCAAGCGCGAATCTAAATTATACTTGAAGGCACTTAACTAAAATTCTATCACCGACTTTTTCGAGTCATTAAACTCATACTTGTTTGTAAGAGCACTAGGCTTTATCTTTTATTTTTGCAATCAAGCGCTTGAACTGCGAATATTGCTTTTTTCAGGCTAAAGCTGATAGTTTAAGTTAAGTACCAACGCGATTAATCAAATCAGTACGATTAATCGCGTTAGTTCTATTTTTTGGGACGCTTTGTTCCATATTTGGAACGACCTTGTTTGCGGTCTTTGACTCCGGCTGTATCTAATGTGCCACGAATAATGTGGTATCTCACGCCTGGTAAGTCCTTAACCCGACCGCCACGAATCATCACGACAGAATGTTCTTGTAAGTTGTGACCAATTCCTGGAATGTAAGCTGTTACTTCAAATCCAGAAGTTAGTCTGACTCTCGCTACTTTACGCAGAGCCGAGTTAGGCTTTTTCGGTGTGGTCGTGTATACTCTGGTGCAAACTCCCCGACGTTGCGGGCATTGCTTCAGAGCTGGAGACTTGGTTTTCTGACGCGCTTTTTCGCGTTCGTTACGTATTAGCTGCTGTATAGTTGGCATGAGTTACAGCACCTGAAGCTGCTTCTATGTCTAAGTTTTAACAACAAATCCTGATTATATCTTTTTTAGTGGTTTTGTGTCAATTGTTTTTGTTGGTAGTTAGTAGATAATTATTAAGTACGGGCGGGTTTAGAAGATAAATTCTCGATTTGAAAGGCAAGATGATCAGCAAAACCCGTACGCCAGTTGCACTCGACGCGCTTAACCCGACGCCAGGTGCTTTATGCCGGGGAACCCGTCCACCGCACTGGCTCCGCAAGGGCGCACTGGCTCCCCTACTAACTACTAACCCTTAACTAATAGAAAAAGAATTACCACAACCACAGCTGGCACTTGCTTGGGGATTGTAGAAGCGAAAGCCACCGCCCATTAAATCCTCTGAATAATCCAAGGTTGAACCATTTAAATAATTACAGCTTTCCGCATCTATGATAATTGGAATACTGTTACATTCAAAGGTGCGATCGCCTGGTCTTACTGTTTCATCAAAGGACATATCATAGTACCAACCGGAACAACCACCGTGTTTAACTGCCAATCTAAACAAAAGATTTAACTTTTGCTTAGACTGCAATCTTTTTATTTCGCTGCTGGCTGCTTGAGTCAAACTAATCATCAAATTTGCTAGACAACAATTAAAGACCTTATCCTCAAATCTTACAGGCTAAGGTCAACACATGAAAATTTTGATTTGTCTGATTTAAGTGTATTTTCTTCTGGTGTTTGAGCAGCTATGTCTAGCAGCAATTGTATTGGGCGACTTTAACTATCAGTACGAGCATAGTCGTCTTGGAAACGAATAATATCATCCTCTCCTAAATATTCTCCGTTTTGTACTTCAATCAAAACTAAAGGTATGACGCCAGGATTTTCTAAACGATGAGGCGTACACTGGGGTACATATGTAGACTGATTGTTGCTCAACAGTATTTCTTGCTCACCGCAAATGACTCTAGCTGTACCAGACACTACTATCCAATGTTCGCTGCGATGGTGGTGCATCTGGAGGCTGAGACGATGTCCAGGTTTAACTTCGATACGTTTGATTTTGTATCCGCGCCCTTCTTCTAAAACTGTAAAAGAACCCCAAGGACGCAACTCAGTTGCAGCAACACCTCTAGGAGTGACGCTTGGAGGCAGTGTCAGTGCATTAGCGTGCGTTGTGTCTTGATATTGAGCCATAGTAACTTCCTGAGACATAAAAACTTTTGGTGCTATTAATAACTATTGATGAATGGCGCGATGTTGCAACCTTAAAAATTCAGTCATACATCCTATGCCAAGATAGCAAAATCACAAGTGAAGGTGTCATATGTAACTGATTGAATTAGTGTATCTATATCAAGTCTTTAATTAAGGAAAATCAAACCTTTTACTGGCTTTAAAAAAGAGGGATTAGTCAAGAGTTAGTGGTTGGTAGGGGCGGGTTTTGTTGATAATCTTGCCTTTCAAATCGAGAATTTATCTTCTAAACCCGCCCGTACAGTGGTTAGTAGTTAGTAGTTCTCCCCATCTCCTCTCCCCCTGGTGCTTTGTGTCTCCCCGTGTTCCCGTGTCCTCGTTATGGACGGGGTTGCAAGAAAATTCCTATGCCATTGTGGACACGAGCAGCTGTGTTAGGAAAACGGTCAAGAAGTTGTCCTCCTAAATAAAGGCTAGTAGAACTACCACCGTCTAAATTTAATGCATTAACACATCCCATTTGCTGCATAAGTTGTGCGTGTTCTGCCAAAGTAGGGCCAGCACCTCCTACACGATTATGCACAGCAGCAATAATGAGATTGCCTGTTGCAGTTGTACAGATAGCACTACGAACAGCTTTTTGGGCAATAAAGGCATTGCTAAAATTTTCGCCTTTGGCATCTAGTACTATTTGGCGATCTTGCAGTAGCAGCGGGCCTGCTCCCAAGATATAGGGATAACGGCTAAATTCAGTAGGAGAAACAGAACTTTCTATACGCACTGAAAAGCCGATGGGTAAAACTGAGGCATTACTAACACTACTGCCGCGTAAAGTAAGCAGATATCCATCTTGAGGAATAGGAATAGCAGTTTGTCCTGCTTTAAGACTTGGTAATTGAGCTGTAACTTGGTTTTTTTGAACAACGATAATAATTTCGTTGTCTGTTAGAGGAGTATAATTTGCTCCCCAAGTAGGAGTGTAACGGGCAATGCCACTTTGGACGTAGCCACTATTGAGAGTCAAAATCGGTAATTTTAGATTATTTAAGCCGATTAAAGATTCTTGCAGAACCAGACGACCCATATAAAATTGCCCAGAATCATTCCAGGCGATCGCTCCTCGGTTCAAAATTGGGCTAGACAACCACTGATTATCCCGACGAATCGCACCCAAAGGTAATTTGTTATTGCGGTTAAAATAACCACCGTTAATTGCTGCTACTGCTACATACTTTTGTGCTGTTTGAATTAAAGGAGCAGTGCCAACAAGGGTATCGGAATTTGTCACAATAGGTTTGAGTTTTAACCCAACGGTGCGAGGGTTAACATCTAACCAAACAACAGGAAAGCGTTCTTGACCTAAGTTCATAAATTGCTGTTGCCAGCGCAATCCTGAAGCCCAACTAATTGAACGTTGTAAAAGTGCATCTGGTCGAATGTCAATGACTAGACGATTGGGGTTAGGTAAAGTACTAACCAAAGGGGCTAAACCCAGGGGAACTTCCAGACGAACAATAGTTTGATTTTTAACTACCTCTACTTGCTTAATCAGTGGGGGGAGTGCTGGTGGCTGAGACGGTTGTTGCTCAATCCCTGGCACCTGTTGTTTTAATTGGTTTTCTGGAGATGAGAAGGGAAGAGGTAGAGATGGTGTATAGCGCTGAATTAAATCTGGAGTGGCAATACCATCTAAAGTAATTGTCCACTCTCTGGTGGTTGGAGAGGAAGGTGTAACAACTGGGCTATTCGGATCGTCGGATAGAGGTTGATTGGTCTTGACTGGTAAACCTTGAGCAATTTGCCATGGAGTAGGACTATCTAAGTTGAGAACGATGCGATCGCCAAACTCATGCTTTCCTTGGTTAATATTTGTAATTTTTGCGCTAGGTGTGGAAAGTACCAAGGTTTTACCTTGGACTTGCATCTGCCAACCAAAGGTGTTTGCAAAACGGCTAATGTCTAAATAACGGTATCCACCCGTCAACAAGCTGCTTAAAATCTGCGGCTTTGCGTTAGAGGAGTACCATTGGATTGGTTGTCTGGCTGGCTGGCTGGTATCTAATAAATCTACCCCAATCAATTGCCTGAGTGCGCCATCACTAACAAGAGTGGTGATTTGACCTTTTGAGGTGCGTTGCTGCAACCATCCTCCTGATGAGATTCGACCATTAAGAGAAATTTGATTACCATAGGATCTTACCCCTGTCTTTATAGGAGGTGCAGGCGGTCTTGGACTCGATCCTGGTATTTGCTTTACACCAGTTGAGGATTGTGCCACCCTAACTTCTAATTTCTGTTTTTTAGGAAATAGGGATGTGTTGGGGATAATGCGGTCAAGACTGGTACGGGCGATCGCATAATCATAAGTAGCTGTTAAACACAGTACTGAAAAAATTACTGGCGACACCACAACCTTGATAAATCTGCTATTGCTCTTTTCTTCAATAGCACTGCGGTATTGTCGGCAAAAATTCGACATTTTTACCATAAGTAGCTAAGTATTTTTTATAACTCTCAACTATTGCACAAACTAACGACTTTGCTAAATGTCAAAAAATAATGACCAGAGTTGTGAACACTAACGTGATAATGTATATATTGGATTTCTGTATCTGGTTGAACCAAACAGATAATGATACCAGGATTAAAACTGCTATTAAGTGTGCTAAATCACACTAGCGTTAAATCAACTATGGCAGCAATTTCAACATAAAATCACGCTGAGTTCCGACAAGTCGTATGTTACCTGATGTTTGCTCGCTAGATGAAGTTTAACTGGTAGCAAAAAAGGTGACAAAGACTAAACAGTAATAATCTAGAGAGTAACGAGAGAAATTTTTAGGAATTGTCAAATGGGCATATAGTGTAATACGCTGATTTTTGCGTGGGTTCGGAATAATTTTAGTTTCCTAAAACATACAGAAGTCCCAAATAGGATTTTTGTTTCAGGTAAAGCAAAAATCATCATACCTGGAATTTAATGTAGCTTTTGAAAAAGAAAATTGAGAAAGTACATAGCTTCAAGATATAAATAAAACACTCTTGGAACAAACGCGAACAAAAGTCAGAATAAATACATAAAAATAAATCGGCAATTTTAACACGGTATTAGCTAAAAAACCGAAGTTAAAATTTTTTTTCCCTAAAATTTCCGTTATTCCGTGTTTTCAATTTGTCCATTTAGAAATTTCCTCGCTACTTAGCGACAAAATTCTTTACTCAAGATGACAGGGATAGTGTATGAATAAAAAACCGATGCATCAAGACCAGAAAATAAGACTTGCAGATAATTCCTCAAATGATACTTATCCAGGGCAAAGATGGCTCGTAGAAGAAAGAGATGCCTGTGGTGTAGGTTTTATTGCCCATCGTCAAAATTATGCCAGTCATGAAATTGTCACCAAAGCTCTCTCAGCTTTGACATGTTTGGAACACCGGGGTGGTTGTAGTGCTGATCGCGACTCTGGTGATGGTGCAGGAATTTTAACCGCAATTCCGTGGGAGTTGTTTCAACAAGATTTTGTGGCACGAGGAATACAACTTTCTGGGAATAGCAACGTAGCTGTAGGAATGATTTTTTTACCGCAAAATCCACAAGCAGCGCAAACAGCGAAGGTAACGATTGAACAGATAGCAGCTGAAGAAAATTTGACTTTATTAGGTTGGCGAGTAGTACCTGTACAGCCAGATTTACTGGGGGTACAAGCTAGAGAAAATCAGCCTCAAATCGAACAAGTTTTTGTTGCCTCACAAAATAAAAGCGGTGATGAACTCGAACGGCAACTGTATATTACCCGCCGTAGAATCTTTAAAGCAATCCGCGCTTTAAATCAAGATTGGTCAGAAGAACTATATGTTTGTTCTCTGTCTAGCCGCACAATTGTTTACAAAGGCATGGTGCGCTCGGCAGTCTTGGGAGAATTTTATCGCGATTTACAAAATCCAGCTTATAAAAGTGCTTTTGCTGTATATCATCGTCGCTTTAGTACTAACACCATGCCCAAATGGCCTTTGGCACAGCCAATGCGATTGTTGGGACATAACGGCGAAATCAATACGTTATTGGGTAATATTAACTGGATGACGGCGCGAGAAGCAAGTTTAGAACATCCGGTTTGGGGTGATCGCATCCAAGAATTCAAGCCCTTTGTCCATATTGATAATAGTGACTCCGCTACTTTAGATAACGTATTTGAGTTACTGGTACGCTCCGGGCGCAGTCCCTTGGAAGCCTTAATGATTATGGTGCCAGAGGCTTACCAAAACCAGCCCCAATTGCATAATTACCCAGAAATTATCGATTTCTACGAATACTATAGCGGGTTGCAAGAAGCGTGGGATGGCCCAGCACTTTTGGTATTCGGCGATGGGCTGAAGGTTGGAGCAACCCTAGATCGCAATGGTTTAAGACCGGCTCGCTACTGCATTACCAAGGATGATTACATCATTGTTGCTTCAGAAGCGGGTGTGGTGCAATTGCCGGAAGCCAATATTATTGAAAAAGGCAGACTAGGGCCAGGGCAAATGATTGCCGTGGATTTGGAAACTCATGAGGTGCTGAAAAATTGGGAGATTAAGCAGCGCATTGCGAAAAAGCATCCTTATGGGGAGTGGTTGCGACAGTACCGCCAAGAAATTAAGTCCTCAGTAATTAGTCATTCGTCATTAGCAAATGGCAAAGGACAGATGACTAATGGGAATGGACTAATAACCAATGACAACGGTAATGGACTCCAGACAACCAATAGCAGTGACAGACAAACTCTGCTACGCCAGCAAGTAGCCTTTGGCTACACCACAGAAGATGTGGAAATGGTGATTCAGCCAATGGCGATGGAAGGTAAAGAGGCGACTTTTTGCATGGGTGATGATATTCCCTTAGCAATCCTGTCAGAAAAACCGCACCTACTTTACGACTATTTCAAACAGCGCTTTGCTCAAGTCACAAACCCGGCAATTGACCCCTTGCGGGAAAAATTGGTGATGTCTTTGAAAGTTGAACTGGGTGAAAAGGGCAACTTATTAAATGTCAAGCCAGATTATGCTCGGAGGCTAAAACTGGATTCGCCAGTACTGACGGAAGCGGAACTAGAAGCTATTAAGACATCTGGCTTTGCAACGGCTGAGTTGCCAACACTATTTGAAATAGCATCTGGGCCGGAAGGTTTGCAAGCCGCAGTCGAGAGATTGCAAGCACAGGCTGCCGAATCAGTACGGGCGGGTGCAAAAATTTTAATTCTTAGCGATCGCACTGGTGCAGGCATCAGTACAGAAAACAGCTACATTCCTCCCCTGTTGGCGGTGGGCGCTGTACACCATTACCTAATTCATCAAGGGCTGCGGACGAAAGCATCTCTATTAATAGATACGGCTCAATGCTGGAGTACCCATCACTTTGCTTGCTTGATTGGCTACGGAGCTGCTGCGGTTTGTCCGTATATGGCTCTAGAGACGGTGCGTGATTGGTGGACAGATCCCAAGACGCAACAGTTTATGGAACGGGGTAAAATTACTGCCCTCACCCTAGAGCAAGCGATCGACAACTATCGTCAGGCAGTAGAGGGTGGATTGCTAAAAATTCTCTCCAAGATGGGAATTTCATTGCTTTCTAGTTATCAAGCCGCGCAAATTTTTGAAGCGATCGGCATTGGTAAAGATTTGTTAGAACTGGGATTTTCTGGCACAACTTCCCGCGTTGGCGGTTTGAGTGTGAGCGAGTTGGCACAAGAAGTATTGTGTATCCACAGTAAAGCTTTCCCAGAACTAAACCTCAAAAAGCTAGAAAACCTGGGCTTTGTGCAGTACCGCCCTGGTGGTGAATACCACATGAACAGTCCCGAACTGGCAAAAGCACTGCATAAGGCAGTTGATGGCAAGAAATACGACCACTATGCAGTTTACAAGAAGTACTTACAAGATAGACCGATAACTGCCTTGCGAGATTTGTTGGATTTCCAAAGCGATCGCCCAAGCATACCTATTGAAGAAGTCGAATCGGTAAGCGAGATTGTCAAGCGCTTCTGCACTGGTGGTATGTCTTTGGGTGCCTTGTCGCGGGAAGCTCACGAAACCCTAGCTATTGCCATGAACCGCATTGGTGGTAAATCCAACTCTGGCGAAGGTGGAGAAGATCCGGTACGTTTTACGATCTTGAATGATGTAGATGAAGCTGGACACTCGCCTACTCTATCTCACCTAAATGGATTGCGAAACGGCGATACTGCTTCTAGTGCCATCAAGCAAGTAGCATCGGGACGCTTTGGTGTAACACCAGAGTATCTGATGAGTGCCAAGCAAATTGAAATTAAAATTGCTCAAGGTGCAAAACCAGGCGAAGGCGGACAATTACCAGGTAAAAAGGTTAGTCCCTACATTGCCATGTTGCGGCGCTCAAAACCCGGTGTCACCTTGATTTCGCCACCACCTCACCACGACATCTATTCGATTGAAGATCTAGCACAGCTAATTTTTGACTTGCATCAAATTAACCCGAAAGCACAGGTGTCGGTGAAGTTAGTTGCTGAAATTGGTATCGGTACGATCGCGGCGGGTGTAGCAAAAGCAAATGCCGATATCATCCAAATTTCTGGACATGATGGCGGTACGGGTGCTTCACCTTTAAGTTCAATTAAACATGCAGGTTCACCGTGGGAACTCGGTTTAACTGAAGTGCATCGCGTCTTGATGGAAAACAGCCTGCGCGATCGCGTCGTTTTGCGCGTCGATGGTGGCATCAAGAGTGGTTGGGATGTGCTGATGGGCGCATTAATGGGGGCAGAAGAATTCGGCTTTGGCTCGATTGCCATGATTGCGGAAGGTTGTATCATGGCGCGGATCTGCCACACCAATAATTGCCCAGTCGGTGTTGCTTCTCAAAGAGAAGACTTGCGCAAGCGGTTCACGGGGATGCCGGAACACGTTGTCAATTTCTTCTATTTTGTTGCCGAAGAAGTGCGTAGTCTGTTGGCACATTTGGGTTACCGTTCACTATCAGAAGTAGTTGGACGTGCGGATTTATTGACAACACGAGCAGAGGCAAAGCTTGCCAAAACTCAATCATTGAATCTCGGCTGCATACTTCAGCTGCCAGATACCAGAGAAAACCGCAGTTGGTTAGCGCATGAAGAAGTTCACAGCAACGGCTTTGTTTTAGACGAGCAGTTGCTTGCAGATCCCGACATCAAAGCTGCGATCACCAACCAGTCAGCCGTAACTAAGACGGTAGAGGTTGTAAACACTGACAGAACAATTGGCACACGTATAGCAGGAGCGATCGCTTCCCAATATGGTGACAATGGCTTTGAAGGGCAAATTAACCTCAACTTCAAAGGTAGTGTCGGACAAAGCTTCGGAGCTTTCAACCTGCCTAGCATGATTCTTACCTTAGAAGGAGAAGCAAACGATTACGTAGGTAAGGGTATGAATGGTGGTGAAATCATTATTAAGCCACCTGTGGATGCCACCTACGATCCAGCACAAAATGTAATTATTGGCAATACCTGCCTGTATGGTGCAACTGGTGGTGTGTTATTTGCCAACGGTTTAGCCGGAGAACGCTTTGCCGTGCGTAACTCTAAAGGTACAGCAGTAATTGAAGGAGCAGGCGATCATTGCTGTGAGTACATGACTGGTGGTGTAGTTGTCGTTCTCGGCAAAGTTGGACGCAATGTAGGCGCTGGTATGACTGGTGGAATTGGTTACTTTTTAGATGAAGATGGTAATTTCTCTGATTTAGTTAACCGGGAAATTGTCACGATTCAGCGAGTCGTTACAGGTGCCGGCGAAAAGCAACTAAAAGATTTAATTGCAGCCCATGCACAGCGAACTGGCTCGGCGAAAGCGAAGATGATTCTGGAAAATTGGCAAGAGTTCTTACCCAAGTTCTGGCAAATGGTTCCACCTTCTGAAGCCGATAGTCCTGAAGCTAATTCTCACCAAGAAAAGCAATTAAGTCCTGTTTAGTTGTGAGGGAAAATGCAAAATCCAGAAGTGTTTTATTCTGGATTTTGCATTGTATCTTCTCAGTTAGATTTTTGTAATAAGTCTCTTGCAAAAACTAATACCAATTTGAAAAAAGAATGCGACAAAGAGACATTGTAGAGATATGCCATGGCACTTCTATAGATCAGAATGTGTTGCAAACGTTTTTTTGAATCGGTATAAACTCTAGGTTAATGACAACCATAGATGGACACAGATTTTATCTATGTTTATCTGTGTCCATCTGTAGTTGATTTATTAGACAATAAAATGAGTGCAAAAGTTTTAATAACTCAAAAACATAAAATTAGACACTAGTGAATTAGTAACTGCTAAATAATTTCTTACTACTTGTTAGTATTTGCAATCATCTTTTCGTCTTGTTCCTGCAATTCAAACAGCTCTGGAATAGTAACAAACCTATAGCCTTGCTGCTTAAATTTACTAATAATTTGTGGCAAGGCTGCTACAGTATGGGAACGATTACCACCACCATCATGCATTAGCACAATACCACCAGGAGATCCCTGTTTTAGCACTCTATTAGTCAAAACAGACGCAGAAGGGCTTCTGTAGTCTACCGAGTCAGCTGACCACATTACTACTGTATACTTTTTACCTCTAGCATAAGCAGCCAAGCCATTATGCAGTATTCCACCAGGCGGCCGAAACAGATTTGTTCTTGCTCCTGTTAATTCATAAATTAAGTCCGATGTCCGATCAATTTCAAAAGCAGCAGCTTGTTGGTTAAAGAAGTGATACCAGTGATGCCAAGTGTGGTTACCAATTACATGCCCTTCTGCCACAATTTGTTTGCCTAATTCGGGATAAGTCTTTAGCATTTGCCCAACAACAAAAAACGTGGACTTAATATTATTTTCTCTGAGTATATTTAGTATTTTTGCAGTGTACTCAGGCCACGGGCCATCATCAAAGGTAAGAGCGATTACTTTTTGATTTGGAGCAAGTTTTACTCGGTTAACTATCACTCCTTGGAAGCGTGCTGGTATATTATAGGATAAGCCTTTTACTCTTGCTTGTTGTTGCCAACTTGTCAGCATTGCCAACTTGAATTGATTGAGCCGCGCTTGAGTTCCTCCTTTGATTTCTACATCCTTAAAATCTATTGCATTGGTTGTTTCAACATTAAAACTTTTTAGACTCATAGGCACAATTAAGCCAAGGCTCAAGCTGCCACTTAAGGCTATAAGTGCAAGTAATATTCCCTGCGGCCAGATAAACGACTTATTGTTTTCCACACCATAGCTCCTTGGCATATTGAAGCATTAGTCACTTTGTTGACAATAATTACCAGCACAGTTTTTGAAAAGATTTATTCAGATATTATTTAGACATAAATACAAATTACTTCTGTTAATCTCGTAAATTACAATACAGATTCACAGAAACCTGACTATCAAAAAGATAAAAGTGACAGCGTTAGTAGCAGTCCAAATTATCTTGCTTGGAAAGAGAACTATTAGTAAAAGTTAGTTAGATTATAGATGCACAAATTAAATATTTATGGTGATGATTGCGATGCTTTCCAATTATGAAATATAAGTCTCCTAATCTAACAAATTATATTCTACTGCGTAACCAGATCGCTACCTGGAAAAAAATGTTAAGTTTCTAGCTGACTTTTACAACTAAGTTTGCCTAAAGCAGCTAGACGCTAATCTGTGAAAATAGTTTCTTCAGAAATACTCAAACGTTAACTACGTCACACACTCTTGAGCAAATTACTCAAAGTAACTCCATTTATCACTTTGTTTTACAAGATTAGTTGTTGATTGTAAAAGTTTTAATAGGTTTTGTTTGTAGTGAGTACTTTAATGCTTAAATATTTGAGGACTAAAGTCATTCACTATGCGCATTTACCCCTCTCGATTTATACTATAAAGCACTGTTAATGAGGTAGCACTTTATGTACTAAGTTTTATGCCGATTTGTTTGAGTATATACAGACTAGTTGAAATTACCACTAGTCCCAAAGAAAACTTTTAAGCTCAAGTCAACTATTGTCTTGTACATAATTTATATTCAATTTTAAGACAAACAGCCTAAGTGTTTGTACTTAAGTTTTGATATTGCTTCATGCTCAACAAATAAGCTCAATATATAACAAGTAATAATTGGGTTGTCATTTTATTCAAGCACTTGAGCACTACTTTAAAAGTAACACTATATACATAGTTTAAAATTCTTATTGAAGTAATTTTAATATTTGATTCACATATTTAAATTACTCTATCTACAAAATATGTTTAGCCCCTAACTTTTAGCCTCATCGCCCCTATTCTTATGACAAGTATTTCCTCTACCCTACCCAGAGATTTTGAGCAAAGCTAATGGCTAGCCTCGCAAGTAATATGGAAAATAAGCCCAGCATGAGAAAGCCTAGACGGGGATAATGTCCCAATCCTGTACCCAGAGCTAAACTTAGAGGTACAATACCGTAAGCTAAACGACTCAGAGAGATAGTACCACCAGAGGCTAGCAGCAAAGCTATACCGCAAAAGCCGTAACAAGTAGTGACAGAGGTTAAATCTTTACGTGATTGCCACAAAAAATAGCCACCTCCCAAAACCATTGTCACATTAAGTAAGTTATTGATAAATTGTCTGTCAGCCAATATTAATGAAAATGCGATCGCAGCATACAAGCAGTACACTATTTTAGTTTGAGACAATTGTTTATATTTGCGCCACAAAATATAGCTACTAGCAACAATGCTACTAAAAACCAAAAGATGTAATAGGTTTTTGATCTGAATATTGTGCCAATTTGATGTACCTGCTGCTAGCTCCAGCAACATATCCAACCAACCACGCCAATCAAATCCAAATGAAGGACGCCATCCTCGCTGGGCATTAATAAATGCGATTGGATCGGCAAAATTAATTGCACAATAGAGACTGAACAAAAGCAAACCGATCGCACTAGCACAAGCAGCAAGATATGCAATTGGCGATCGCCTTTCTCTCCAAGCTGCGATTAAAAAAGCCGGGATCAGTGCCATACCCGTCGGGCGTGTCGCCGTTGCTAAGGCACCCCAAAAAGTAGTCCAAACATATTGCTTACGGTCAAAGGCATACAAAGCTGCCGTACTCGATAATAAGTACAATCCTTCGGTGTAAATTACAGTGCCGAATAAGGACAAAGGACACCAAGCTAGTACAGCTATGACCCACCTTGCCTCGTTTGTACCAAGTTGCTTTAGAACCCAAAAGTACAGCCAGTAAAGCGCTGCCAAAAATGCCAAGTTATTTACCAGTACTCCTGCAACAGTAAATGGCAAGCCTAAGTTCATCAAAGCCCGAATTATTAAAGGAAATAGGGGAAAAAAGGCAATATTATATTGCTGCCCATTATTAATGAATTCATAACCGGAAGTCACAATACTGCGGTAACGTATACTATCCCAAGCATCAAATACCCCCCATCCAAAACTAGGTACAATCCCTTGTGGAGGTTGGGGTAGATGTGGTGCAACCAGCAGCATGGTAGCCCAGATAAATATTCTGCTAATCAACCAGATTGCTACTGGAAATAAGAAATCATCTTTCCATAAAACTTTTTTGATAAATATCTGCGCTTGAGCCATAAGCTTAAGTATTTTTCACACCTTTTAATGCATTCTGGTACCTATGGCTACGACACTATTATTTATTTGTAATGGTTTATGCATCTTCCCCCTTGTCCAAACAAGTAACTAACTGAAATAAACAGGTCTGTTCAGTAGTTAATATCTCGATTTTTATTAAAATTATCCTAATTATTTTCCACTACCGAAATAGTATTTATATAAACAATTTAATTAGGAATAAAAATAGCTGAACTAATTACTATCATTCATATTTATATGTAAATATATTAATTAACTTGTATCTCTTAAATAAGAGACTTACTTCCAAATATAATGTTCCTCACTACCGATTGAATTTGTATAAGTTTTTGAGTAATTGGCGTTGATATAAGCTAGAAATTTATTATCACTTTTCAGTTGATAAGTCCACCTACTTAGAACAATTTGCTCAGGACGATACTTTTGTAAAACAGAAAGTATTTCTTGAGATGTTAGTTCTCCAGAGTTAAGCCTTTTATATGACATCACAGCAATTTCGGGGGGAACACGTAATCTAGCATAAAAAGCATATATGGGGCGATCGGTAAAAATCCAATTCGTAGAATCTTTATATTTCAACACCAGTTGCATCAACTCCATATTTCTGGGGACGCTTCCTTTTGGATTAGGAGGAGTTAATATGACTAAGCCAATCAGGATCACAACTAATAAAGAAGGAATAATAAGCTGTTTAGTATTAATTAACTTTTTTTTGAAAAATGAATCATATAAGAATGCTACTCCATAGGCAGCTAGCCAACAGATAGGAATAGCAATTAAAGGATAATAGTGATACCAAAGTGGTTGATGATTTAGTAAAATCAGTACAGCTGTTATTAGCCAAGCGAAAGGAAATATCCCATTTCTATATCTTTTTAAAAAAATTGCTCCAATCCCAATACAAGCTAGAAATATATAATCGTAATCTTGACTAAGCATAGAACTAAGATATTCTCGATTATTAAAATTCTCTAGTGTTAAATTTTGAGGTTGATTGAGATGAGTAGTAATTAGTTGATCATGATTCCAAAATTGCTGAAAAAATACGCCAATTAAAATATAAATTAATCCCAAAGGTATTAACCACAAAGCAGTATTGATTAGTATTTTTTTTGATATTTTCCTACTGGCAATAGTTTTAATATTAAAATCAATTATATAAAAAAATATTAAAGGTACAAGAAAAATAGTAAATAACTTAGTTTGCAAAGATAATGCAAAAGTGATTCCAGAAAGAATAATATAAAATCTGCGATGATTTTGTTTGTAAAGATGTAATAAATAAATAGATAGCATTGCCAATGATAGTGAAGGAAGACCAATCATTACAGAAATACTGAGGCGAATATATAGCCATGACGTAAATAATAGAATTGTGGCTGTCAATGCTGGTATTTTTCCTAATTCACTACTGATGAGATTGTAAAAACAATATATTAATAGTGCTGAAAATAAAAGTATTAATAAACGAGCAGCAAAGATTGAGTAACCAAACAAGTTTAACCAATGTGATAATAAAACAGTAAAAAGAGGTGGTTGATCATTCCAAATTTGCGTATATAGAGAAAAGCCCTGTGAGTAAAGAAAGGTTTTAATTAAATTAAAACCCTCATCATAATCAAATTCAAATGTTTGCGAAATCGGTTGAAATCTAATGGTGAGTACAAAGCCAACAAAGAGAAGTATAATAATAAGTTGATTTATAAAGTTTTTTAATCTGGTCATATTCATACTTATGCAGATTGTGGATAGTGAATTTTCAGTTTTTTAGTTGACCAGAAGTAAAAGAATTGATGGCAGAAGATATATAACTGTAAGACAAAACAATATTCATCTTAGTTGAGAGAAGGATTTTTGATAAATAAGTAGACTTGATCGCGTTGGTAGCGCAGTTGAAATAATTGATTATTTTGAAGTTGGTTAACAAAATTAGCAGCAAACGCCGGGTTACGAGTGCCATCTGGGTGACGTACATTGAGCAATATATAGTCGTATTGATTGATGTCTTCAGGTAAGCCACTAATGTCATCCACAAAATGGATTGTCTGACGGTGACTTAAATGAGGCGCAATGCTATGGGTAGTTAAAACAGCACCTGAGGATTGAACTTGGGCGATCGCTTGCCGTGTTGCTTGCCAGTTATCAACACTTCTTAAATATCGCGACCAAAAATAGCCATACTTTGCTAAAACAATAAAACCTACAAGCGCCCATAAAAGAATTGCCCTTCTGGTACGTAACCATGCTTTGTCATTGGCTAGACTGGCAATTACAGCGATAATCAAAAAAGGCAGTATTGGCAGAGAATACTGGTGAATTAAATCGCGTTGTTCTGGCTTGTCAGAAAGAATATTTAAAACCAATGCCGGCATTGCACCCACTAAAGGAGTTAGATGTTGTGGTGTCAATCCCCAAATTAGTGGTGTAACTAAAAGCGCCAGATATTCTAGTGTTTTGAGTGAAAATACCCTCCCCAAAATTAGCTCTGGTTTAATAACTAAATTAATAGCAATCTCTAAAACAGAATCCCCCAAATAGCTGTAACGTGCTACTGCTGCTGCCTCATTATTACTAAAAAAGGGAATAATAACTTGGCTTGCTATCAAAAACCAGCTGATTCCAGCAATAATGGCAAATATTCCATAAAAACGCTTTTTTTCAAACACTAACAGCCACAAACCCATTGCCGCCACTGTTAGTGATAACACAGCTTTACAACCCAAAATAAAGATAATGCCTAAACAAAACAAAGTAGCTTGGTTTTGCCGTGCTGCCAAAACTACCCCCAAAAAAACGGGAACTGCCATTACTTCTGGGTGAAACTCAAACAAATTGACATTAAAAACTAGCGGATACAGCAGGTAAACACCTGCCATTGCTATTGCCTGGCTTTCCTTTAATCCTGCTTGAAGGGCAAGATAATAGGTAGGTAAAGCACCCAACGCCAGAGAAATAGCTTGCACAGCTAATAACCAGTAAGCACTTGGGTAAATTTTATAGAGTAGAGCTAAGGGATAGACTGCCCAGGCTGCGTGGTTGCCCAGATGATGAAAGCCTAAAAAAGAAGAGATATGTGGCTTTCCTTGACTGATTAAATAGACTACCTGATCGTAGATCCCCAGATCGAGAGCTCCCGACTGAAATAATATATGGCGCGTGCTGCTGCACACAAAAAACAATAAAGCACTAATGGCAATCATCCAACCGACAGTGCCAAGCTTAAAAAATTGTTTTATCACCCTTAGCTGTAACAATCATTATGAGTACCTCCATATCTTCGCATCTTCTGTTTTCAGGAAAAATGGGGACTGGGGAATATTACTATGTCAAGTTTGAATTGAGAGATAAAGGAACGAACCGCATAGACGCGCAAGCGGCTACTTACCCTACGGGAAGCCGGGCAAAGCCCGTCTACAGAAGCCACTACTCTACGAGAAGCCGGACTACGTCCGTCTACGTGTCTACCCGCAGGGTAGAAAGAGAAAAAGAAGAAAATCAAAAATTGGTTTATCCATCAAAATCACCTTGACAGACTACTATATGGAGCAATACGGTTTAGTTAAGCATTTTTTCTTCTCTTTGCGTCCTACCCTTACGGGAAGCCTTTCAGGTTCGGGGGTTCGCAATCGTGACGGGAAACGCCAAGACTGCGACCCCCCTCACCGCTCCGCGTCTAATGTGTCCTTTGTGGTTCGTTAAAAAATTAACTTTAACAAAGAGTTTTAGCCTTAACTGAACTGTATTGCTATATGGAGGGGTTCCTCGCTGCTTCTTGTTAAATTAACTTCTCGCTCTTTTCACCAGAAGAGTTTTTGACAAATAAATAAACGTCATCATGCTGGTAGTTAAGTTGAAATACTTGTGTGTGTTTGAGTTGATTAACCAAATTGGTTGCAAAATCTCGATTACTCAACCAGCCTGGATGGCGAACATTTAAGAGAATGTATTCAAATTTTGTTAAATCTGCTGGTGGTGAATTGGCATCTGTAAATTCGATCAGTGGACGATGAGTTAAGTGAGGTGCGATTTCAGCAGTTGTATAAACACCTCCTTTGGTTTGAACTAGAGCGATCGCTTCCCGTGTTGCTTGCCAAGTATCCAAAGAATCTAGATAAATTGTCCAGAAGTAGCCGTATTTGCCCAGAGCTAAAAAAGCTACTAAAGAATAAAGGAGGATTATGCGTGGTTTTTGTATCCAAGCACACCGATTGGCAAAGGTTTGAATCACAGCAACAAAGAGAAAAGGTAGGATTGGTAGAGAATATTGATGGACTAAATTTCTCTGTTGAGTGGCATTAGCGAGAATATTTAAAGCCAATGTGGGAGTAGCGCCTACCAACGGCAAAAGATATCTAGGTGAGATTCCCCACAAGACTGGCGCAATCAGCAAAGCTAAATATTCTAGAGTCGCGAAGGAAAAGATTTTTCCCAGTACCAAATTGGGTTGGAGGAGTAGGTTTTGAGCGATGTCAATGAAAGAGTTGCCGAAATGGCTGTAGCGTGAGAGGTGACGTGCTACTGAAGCGGCTTCGCCACCAAAAAATGGGATGATTGCTTTAGTTGCGATCAAAAACCAAACGATGCCACTCAAAAGAGCGATCGCACCACATAATCGCCTTTTCTCAAATACCAGCAGCCAAAATCCCATCGCTGACACTGTCAGAGATAATACCGCTTTACATCCCAACACCAACATAATACTGAAACAAAACCAGCTAATCTTTTTCAGACGAGCAGCTAAAATTGCTCCTAACAGTGCAGGTAGAGCTATGACTTCTGGGTGAAAATCATACAGATTAATGTTAAATACCAATGGATATAACAGGTAAGCTGCTGCCATAGTTGTTGCTTGACGCGTGTTTAATCCAGCTTGACGGGCAAGATAATTGATAAACAGCGCACCTAATGTTAGAGCAATAGCCTGTACAATTAATAACCAATAAACTGTAGGGTAAATTTTATAAAGCAAAGCCAGTGGATAAAGAACGATTGCAGCATGATCTCCAAGAATGTGAAATCCTAAAAATGAAGAGATTGGAGACTGTCCTTGGCTAATTAAGTAAATCGCCTGATCGAAAATTCCTAGATCCCAGGCAGATGATTGAAACAGTTCGTGCCGTAAACTGCTGCACCCTAATAGAAATAAGGTACTCACGCCAATCATCCAACCAATACTGCCAAGCTTAATTAGTTGTTTTTTCACCCTCAGTTACAAGCAACAATCTTCTTTTGACTTCAGTTATCATCAAAATTTCTCCGCATCTTTGCGTCTCCTTTTCTCCGCGTCAACCTAAATGATAAGTCTTTAAACGGACATGATAAACTTGCCTATCCTACCCAGAGTTCTTGGGCAAATCTGACAGAGAAACTAGCAAGTAAAATTGCGAAGAAGCACAGAGTTAAATATCCCCAACGAGGCTGGCGAGATAACAATACACCCAAGGCGATGCTTAATGATACAATTCCGTAGGCAATGCGATTTAATGACCAAGTTCCGCCAGAAGCAAGAATTAACCCCAAGCCGCAAAAACCATAAATCACCATTATCAAACTTAATTGTTTGCGTAAGTACCATAACAAGTAAGCTCCCCCTAAAACCGAAACAGTATTAATCAAAGGATCGCCCACGAGTATCCATAAAAATAAGAATAAAATTGCAAAGCCATAATCTACCTTCGCAGCACCCAATCTTTGACGGTAGCACCATAGCAAATACCCTAAGCCAACAATGATGGCAAACAATAAAGGATACAGAGGATTTTTAATGTAGCCGTAATTCCAATTGGTTGTGCCAACTGTAATTTGCATAAACATTTTCAACCAACCCAGCCAATCGAATCCCAAAGTGTCTCGCCATCCCCGTTGTGCATGAATAAATGCTAAGGGATCGTCAAATTCTAGGGCGCAGTATACGCTAAATAGTAGTAGCCCGGTTGAAGTAGCTAAAGCAGCCGAATAGGCAATAGGCGATCGCTTCTCTTTCCAGGCAGTAATTAGAAACGTTGGAATCAGTACTATTCCTGTTGGGCGTGTTGCTGTTGCCATAGCTCCACAAAGAGCAGCCCAGCTGTACTGATGTTCTTCAAATGTGCGCAAAGCCATTGTACTCAAAAGCAAATACAACCCCTCGGTATAAATAACTGCCGTAAATAATGATGGTGGACACCAAGCTAAAACTGCTGTTACCCAACGTGCAGCTTGTACGCTGTAAGATTCTTTTATCCAAAAATATACGCAGTAAAGTGCTGCCAAAAAGGCTATATTATTTACCAATATTCCTGCCACCTCAAACGGAAAGCCAAGGCTCATAACACCCCTAACAATTAAGGGGAACAAAGGAAAAAAAGCAATATTATGTCCTTTGCCGTCAGCGATGTATTCATACCCAGAAGTAGCAATACTGCGGTAGTGTATGCTATCCCAAGCATCAAACACTTCCCAGCCAAATGCCGCAGCCTTGCCTCCTGGTGGTGCAGCGAGTACAGTAGCAATCAATAACATGGCACTCCAAATTACCATTCTGCTGGCAAGCCACATTACGCCTGGAAATACTGAATCTTCTTTCAACAAATCTTTTTTGAAAACTAACTGTTTTAGAACCATAGACTGGTGGTTTGGGAAAGATTGGTTGTTGTTAGATTGATAATTGCGTAGATAATCACTTATAAGAATGTAATTGAATTGCTGTTATTTGCGAGTCCTAAGCAATTTATAGTGGAGTTGTCTGTCAATCCTTAAATAATTGTGAATGTGAAAGCGATTACTCTTCTTGGTTCTACAGGATCAATCGGTACTCAAACTTTAGATATAGTTGCTCAGTACCCAGATCAGTTCCGGATAGTGGGATTAGCAACTGGAAACAATGTGGAATTGTTGGCTTCGCAAATTCGGCAATTTCGACCGACTATAGCAGCAATTTGCTTAGAAGAGAAATTGCCACTGCTGCGCGAATTAATTTCCGATGTCGATCCCCAACCTATATTACTCGCTGGCGAAGCAGGAGTCATAGAAGTTGCTCGGTATGGTGATGCTCAAACTGTAGTTACGGGTATTGTTGGTTGCGCAGGTTTGTTGCCTACGATCGCTGCTATCGAAGCTGGTAAAGATATTGCCTTAGCGAATAAAGAAACTTTAATTGCTGGAGGCCCTGTTGTTCTACCCTTAATTGAGAAGCATGGAATAAAATTACTACCAGCTGACTCCGAACATTCTGCGATTTTCCAGTGTTTGCAAGGCGTACCAAAAGGTGGATTGCGAAAAATTTTACTCACTGCCTCAGGAGGTGCTTTCCGGGATTGGGCAACAGAAAAACTAGCAGAGGTAACTGTAGCCGACGCTCTCAAACATCCAAATTGGTCGATGGGACGGAAAATAACTGTAGACTCTGCTACTTTGATGAATAAGGGACTGGAAGTAATAGAAGCTCATTTTCTGTTTGGGCTGGATTACGACAATATTGAGATTGTTATTCATCCTCAGAGCATCATTCACTCCCTAATTGAACTACAAGATACTTCGGTATTAGCTCAATTGGGCTGGCCTGATATGCGTTTACCATTACTGTATGCTTTATCTTGGCCAGATCGCATCTACACTGATTGGGAACGACTAGACTTAGTCAAAGTTGCCAATCTGACATTCCGAGAACCGGATCACCAAAAGTATCCTTGTATGCAGTTAGCTTATGCTGCTGGCAGAGCTGGCGGTTCTATGCCTGCTGTCTTAAATGCCGCAAATGAACAAGCGGTGGCTCTGTTTTTAGATGAAAAAATTGGTTATTTAGATATTGCCCGGTGTATCGAATGGGTGTGCGATCGCTTTTCATCCGATAACCGTTCAAATCCTTCTTTAGATGATATTTTGACTGCGGATCGATGGGCTAGACAAGAAGTTTTGCTAGCCTCTGAAAATATAGGTTCTGGCTCGCGTATCATTTCTTTACGATAAAAAGCTTAACTAAATCAGCGTTCAGTTTCCTACTGAACGCTGCCTTTTTCCCAATTTGCATCGTGTTATCTGCATCCAAATTGCGATCGCCACTACTTATCCAATCAAACATTTCCATGCTTCACTGACTCGTAAAAACAAGCACCTGACGTTCACCTGCATAAAGGCGTAATATTTTTTCCTGAACATCAAAGCGTGTTGTTTCTTGTAGCGATCGCAAAAAATTTGTTTCAAGGCGATTTGCCTCCGTCGTCAGACATGCCCGCTTTGTGCTGGCTAAAGGTGAAAACTTCAGCGACGTACCATTAATTTCAAATCCACCGAAAAAGCGATTACATCCGGTGTCGCCGACAACTCTACTTTGTTTATTGTCAAATTCGATGTAGAGCTTGTTATCACTCAATCGCTGTTCTCCAATCTCGGTTAAAATCCATCGCTTACCAAAAAGCGAAGCAGCATTGTTATTATTGCCAGCTTCCACTGTCTGTTTCGTTTGACACGTTGCTAAGGTATTCACATTGACAGGCGTAAGATCTGGAACTTCATCATTTCTGACACTATACTGTACGGTACTTGTTTTCGACGGACAGCAGAGCGGATCAGACTTACTATAACGTGCGAACTCCCCAGCAATACGCGTTGCACTGTTCAGGCGGATGTTGGTTAGTGAAGAGTCTGTACGTGAGTCCATTGGCACAGGCGAAAGTGTTCCGGCATACCTGCCTTCAGAATACACAAAAGCCTGATAACCCAAAGGTCGGCACATTCCATCCACACCCGACATTGCTGTAAAAACCGTTGTCGTTCCAAAACTCTGTGCCGAACCATATAAAGTCCAGCCCTTTTTTACGACAGCTTTTTCGGCTGCACTCGTTGGTTGACGCACTTGCTCTCGACACCGACTTACTGACGCCGATTCACCTGCGGTTTTGGATGGAGTTGGCAGTTGTGGAAAATCGGTTCCCTGTCGGTTCCAGTTCACGAGCGGACGGTCAAGCCATGAATTATTCGTACGCGACTGTTGCGCTGATGCAGATAAAACAACTGATAATGGTGCAAAAACAGAGAACAGCGTTAAAACCAAACTCCTATAAATCACACCACACCTCACACTAAATTTTATACGGTAATAATGCGCTAATTTTAATAGTCACTGATG
Organism: Chlorogloeopsis sp. ULAP01; assembly: GCF_030381805.1. NCBI lineage: Bacteria > Bacillati > Cyanobacteriota > Cyanophyceae > Nostocales > Chlorogloeopsidaceae > Chlorogloeopsis > Chlorogloeopsis sp. ULAP01. The sequence goes on along the minus strand of NZ_JAUDRH010000004.1, from coordinate 139,840 downwards.
TAAATTTTCAGTGTTTTCTGGGTTAAGTCAGGGTTTTAAACAAAAAATTATTACTAACTAACTATAATTTTTGCATATAGAAAAACAATTTGTTATAAGAATTATTTAAAATAACTCTTAAAAAAACTACTCAAAATATATGGAATTGTGCTATCTTCCATTTATTAATAGCTAAAAATTACACAAAATATCTGAGCAATATTCTAAGTAATAATGGGTAGGTAAACATCACAACAAAAGTGTTGATGTAGTCAGTTTTTGTTTTTTTGCGTTAACCACAAATCAATAAGTACGAGTCAAAATATTGATTAGTGTCGGCGAGCTTGAATATCTTAAATTAAAAGTCTTAATAGTAAGAATTCTTAACAAAATAAATTCGCCTTTTTCCCAGAAGCAGTTCTGAAACAAGGGCGACTCTTTAGGAACTGATAACTATGCTAGTTGCACTAATTATAGCTTGGATAGTCTTCACTATTTTAATTAAAGTCATCAAAACAACTGTAAAAAATGCATTGATAATTGCTGCTGTTATTGTCTTGTTACAGGTTGGTTATGGCATTGGTCCTCAAGATATTTGGAATCAAATAGTAAAGCTAACTCAAACCTTACAGCGATGATCAAGATCCCCGACTTCTCTAAGAAGTCGGGGATCGGTGTTTTTTAATTTTTCAGTCTACTATCTAGCTACAGGGTATTTTTCTCAATCAAAATTCAGAATCCAGTTTTCAGAAGCAGAAATGTATAATACATGGGTTGTCCGATTCCTAAGTTGGTTTTTAACTTTTACTTATTTGAACGATGTCGAAATCTTTGCTAATGCATCCTTAACACTTGCAGGTAACTGACGCATAATTTTGCCTCTTTCACGATCTAATGCCACTAACGCCACCGTACCAGTAACATACAATTCCTGGCGATTGGGCGACTCAATCACATAATCCCAATTGATGCGGACACCTGTCACTTCTGCCATACGCGTTCTTACCACCGCCACCATACCCAATTGAATTGAGCGGTGATAGCGTAGCGAGAGTTCCACAACTGGTAGATCGCAACCCAAAGCCACTAGATCAGCATATTCAATACCTATCGAACGCAAGCATTCTACTCGCGCTTCCTCCATCCAAGCTATGTAAGTACCGTGCCAAACTACGCCTAAATAGTCGGTATGGTGAGGTTGTACTCTGACTGGGTATTCAAACCAGTACTCAGGTGTGCGACTGGATGGATTAGCAATAGCACTTGTGGGTAATTGGTTATTGTTTTGTTTTTCTTCAGACATCTTAAATCTTCGTAGCAACTATTAAAGATGTTCCACAACTGAAATAGCATAAAAAATAGTCGCCTTTGGCAACTAATTTTCTCTAGTCATCAGCAAACCATATAGGGGGTTTTATATGTACCCTCGAAAATTTTATTGCCATATTGTTACTGCCACCATACTGATTTTTTTAGGATTGGAGGTGATAGTTTCAACGTCTACTTCTGTCGCTAAAAATACAAGTATTCAAAACAAAAATGCGGTAAATGCTAAAGCTTCAACACCTGTTCAAAATGTTGTGCGACTGCATCAAGAGGCGATCGCCCTATCTCGGCAAAGTAAATTTCAACAGGCACAACAGAAATTACAAACTGCTTTGTCTATCAGCAGAGAAATTGGCGATCTAGCTTTAGAAGCTGCAACATTTAACAATATTGGCAGAGTCTATCAACAACAAGGTCAGAATTCGCAAGCATTCAAATCCTATCTGCAAGCGTTAGTTCTAAACAAAGAACTTAGTCTCAACGAAAAAACTCCTGGGCAGACTCACATTGCTCTTGGCAAAACTTATAGTAATTTAGGATACTTACTCTCAACCCAGAACCAGCCAGAATTAGCAATTTTCTTTTACAAGCACTGCGTCAACAACCGTGAAAAAGTTCGCCTCAATCCAGCAGCTTTTTCTGGACGAAAATTAGATGCTTATACTTTAACCGTTGCTCAGACGTACCGCGCTTTGGGTGAAGGGTTGCTCAAAAGCGATCGCATCGAGGAAGGGCAACGGATCATGGATTTAATCAAAGTCGAAGAACTAGAGGAATATCTTAATAATGTCCAAGGCAATCAACGTACTGCCAAAGGCATTGAGTTAGCAGCAGCAGAAAAGCCTATTAAACAAAACTTAGATAAAACTCTAGATAGCGCTATCGTAATGGGCAAAGAACTGACAAAGCTACGGGAAATTCCTCTAGAGCAGCGATCGCCCGAACAAAAACAGCAAATTCAAAAATTGGTAGAAAATCAGCAGCAAATCTTAGAGGAATTTAACAACTTCATCAATAGTCCAGATGTGAAAGCCCAAGTAGAACAAATTAACCGCACGGCAAGACGGCAAAATTTGGACTTAGAGAGCCTCAACCAAGTTCGGGATAATTTATCGCAATTGCCGGAAAAATCTGTACTTGTTTATCCTCTGGTTTTAAAAGACAGCTTAGAACTAGTACTAGTAACTCCTGACTCACCACCAATCCGCCGTAGCGTTGCTGTTGGGCAAGACAAGCTTAATCAAACTATACTAGCCTTTCGTAAAGGTTTAGAAAATCCCAGCTTAGATGTCAAAAAACCTGCACGTCAGTTATATGACTGGCTAATCAAACCTATTGAAAACGACTTCAAAAACGCAAATGTCAAAACAATTGTTTATGCACCAGATGGACAGTTGCGCTATATTCCTTTAGCCGCCTTACATGATGGCAAGCAATGGCTGATCCAGCGCTTTAGTATCAATCACATTACCGCAGCTAGTTTAACTAACTTTAACAGCCCACCGCCATCAGCAATACGCGTTTTAGCAGCAGCATTCACCAAAGGCAGTTATCAAGTGAAAGTGGCTAACCGACAACTTACCTTTTCCGGATTACCTTTTGCTGCCAGAGAAGTAGAAAATTTAGCAGCGACGGTACCCAATACCAAGAAAATTTTAGATGATGCCTTTAGCCTTGATATGACAGTACCTCAGATGGATGATTACACAATTGTTCATCTAGCAACTCATGCAGCCTTTATTGCTGGTAAGCCAGAAGACTCCTTTATTTTATTTGGGAATGGCGATCGCGCCACCTTCAGAGATGTCGCAACTTGGTCTTTACCCCGCGTAGATTTGGTAGTATTAAGTGCTTGCGAAACTGGCTTAGGAGGTAAGTTGGGTAACGGAGAAGAAATTTTGGGCTTTGGCTACCAGATTCAAAAAACTGGTGCGAAGTCGGCAATTGCTTCCTTGTGGACTGTAGATGATGGTGGTACCCAAGCTTTGATGAGTGCATTTTATACACTCTTACCTTCAAGAAAATTAACAAAAGTCGAAGCTTTACGACAAGCACAAATTGCTTTGATCACTGGAAAGCTATCTGCTAATACTCAACAAAGTAGAAATAACAACTTAGCAGCAGCAATAGAGGCTAATCTTAGCCATCCCTACTACTGGGCGCCCTTTATTTTAATTGGAAATGGATTGTGACCTTTTTTAGTCAAGTTTTAGTCAAGCAATAGCAATTATGCCAAAGCTTAACAAAACAAAATAGAAATACTTTGAAATCAATTTTAGTAGTTGACGAAAAGCCAATTTCTGCTATTCCAACAACACAAAGGATACTAGCTATTGATTGGAGAGTAGAGATTAACTACACACTCAAGCAGTCAACAGATTTATACTATTGAGTCGGCCAGAGACCGTAAAGAGAATTCCAATTTCCGCTCTACCATCTCAAGTATGACTTTTTCGCACTATCCTAAAAGTTCGCAGTCTAATTAGCAGCGCTTGGCGAGGGTTTTGTTAGCGAGCGGAGGTTGAGTTGGGTACTTGACAATATTTGCTAGTTCTTGTAGCTGATTTACTGCTTCTGCACCCTCTAACTTCATCAATTCGCGATCATCTCGCATTTCTGTCCAGGTAATTCCGTAATCAGAAACCAAAAACCTAATCAGGTGATTTTCTCCCAAGCTCACCATAAACGAAGCACTATTCATTTGGTCGCCACAGGTATAGCAAGACGCAGGATAACCACGCCGCTCAAGTACAATAGCCAAGGCTTGCAGGTTCATTACCAAGTCTTGGACGAATTGTCGATGCTGTTGCGCTAATCTTAGAAACACTAGTTTCCTCCTACCACCACGGTCATGTGATCCCTTTTATATTTTCTTTAGATTTTCTCATTAACTGGTATTGTAAGCTATTCATTACAATTCCCAGGAATAGATAAAGTTGATAAATAGCTACCTAGCTTAAGGTAGTTTATTGCGGCTAGAGGTGCCGTATCAAAATATTCAATTTGCAAAAACAAAATATCAGACAGAACTGCCAAGCCTAATATTATCTTTATACACTTCTATCAGGGCAGATGGTTGCATAAAACAACCCGCTATAAGAGTAACTCATAATTAGCACAAGTCAACAACAGAAAAATCACATATTGCGTTCTAATTGGCAGTTTACAGCCAAGACTCGGAGAATAGTCTAGTTTTACACCATTTCACACGTCTTTTCTGAGCAATTTATATCCGTAGTTGATATGTACTTGATATGATTGCGTGATTAGAAATTACCCAAGTTGTGGTTCAGCTACCCATTGTATCCTGGATAGAGTTTGGTAGATGACCTTGGCAATCTGAGATTTGCAGTGATCTAGTAAAAATCTAGTAACAATTTTACAGAGGTTAACCGTACAGTGATTTTACTTAATCCACTATCTCAAATGTAAAACCCAAATCGTTTGACTTATCCCTGACAATAACTAAACCTTCTTCATCGGTGTTGCCATTTAGGCAGTATTTTTGATTAAGCCATTAAAAAAGTGTAGCTAATTACACTATTCTTTGATAAGAAAAAGAGTTGTAAATTACTTGTTAAATAAAGTAAATTCAAATAAAAATAAATGTATTACTAGTATAAAATAATTTAAATACAGCGATATCACTGAGTGCTTGGTGATTAATATAAATATTTCACAAGGGCAAAAAATCAAATACAAAAGACAGCTCGGTTACCCTAGCTGTCTTTTTTACAAAATCTCGAAATCTCTTAATTCAGACTACTTGCCACCAACCAAAAGCTGGGCCGATAAAACGAATTGTCACCCAAGCTACAACTAAACCACCAATACCAATCCAGGCACCGCGAGTTGTCCATTTCATAAACAGTTCTGCTTGGGATTTAGTAATTGGAACCCAAGGCATAATCCGAGGATCTTGATCCTTGCCGTACTTTTCTCCCAGTGTGGCTTTACGACGCTTTGCTTCACCCATTTGTTTAACCTATATTCAGAAATCAAATCATTTCTAAGGCTGATAATAACGCTTATAGCATTTTGGATTTTGGATTAAAAATTGCTTCTGTGTTCGGGTTTTCTTAATCCTAATTATGATCGCATTTATATTTTTTCATGGATTGGACAAGATAACTGCCCGATAGAGACGGGCAAGTTGCTCAATCTAGTTAACTACGGGGAATTATCCTAGCTAGATTGGGAAAATAAGCTGGGATCAAGATAGTTAATGCGTGCTAAAGGGCTAAGGGCAGCTAAAACTTGAGCGCCATAACTACGGTTAACTACACGGCTATCAAGTAAAGCCACGATTCCTTGATTTTCTCTCGCTGGAGCGATCGCTCGCTGCAATTCGTTCAGGGCAGTTGGCAGCAAATATAAACGAAACCAGTCCTGATGCGATCGCTTATAGTAAGCTACTCTACCAGCCACAAGAGGATTTTCCAGCGATGGCAAGGGTAAGGTAGCAATGACGATTAGCTGAGGTGCAGGCAAATATGCTTGATGCTCTCGCCAAAATTCCCAACCAGTTACTAAAATGCCATTTTCATCCAAACAAGTTTTTTCCACTTGCACCCGCGAACCAAACTCCGAAGCCAAAATTGTCCCTACCTGAGCCTTGAGTGGCACATCTCCCACCAACACAACCGTCAAGCCTGGCGATGTGGCACTTAGACAAACCAGGGTACGAACTTTGTGAATAAAAGCAGCTTGAAATTCCGGAGTATTAGGCAAAGGCAATTGGTATGGTACATACAGTTGAATTGCTTCTGTTTGGCTATCTGAGAATTTCAGACAAGTCAACTCACCCAATCCAAAGCGCTGACGGAAAATTGGAGCTTCTGTCTCCGGTTCTAAAGTATTACCAATTAACACTACCGGTTGTCGTTGCCAAATCGGTGAAAGTATTTTCGCGATTTCAATAGGAACACAATGCAAAGAAAATAAACCTTGTCGGCGAGCAATTGTCGCCCACAATAAGGAAGAGGAAGAAGCAAGCTTTGCATTTACTTTTTGAAATTGCTGCCAAAACTTTTGCCAAGCATCCGGTAAATCTGCTAGCTCCAAAATTGAATAAAGGTGGCTGATGATTTCTACTTCTTGTTGAGAAATTAGATAACACTCGTAGGGATTAGCAGGATGTTGGAATAGTTCATGTGTCAATTGTACTCGCGCAGAACGAATTGCCTCAGCTTGATTAGGACAAGCCAGCATGAGTTGATCCCAATCACTGCTTTCCAAAGTCACGGTGAGTTGCTCGCGCACCCAATCTTCTAAATCGTCTACGCCATCAATAATTGTAGGAATGCCACTAGGAAATTCTTCTTTTTCTGCCAGTTGTGCTTTTAACCAAGCTTGAGGAGAAAGCAACAACAGTCCTTGGAACTCACCACCAGGCCAAGCGTCACCTGTTCTAATTGCCTTACTGACTTGTAGCCACTGTTGAAGGCGGGGAATTTCCACTTTTGTAAGGCGTTGCTGCACATCTTCTGGGGCAACTATAATCACAGGGCCAGGCCACATCAATGCCGAAGCTACGAAGCTTGTACGATAACGTCCTTGATAGCCACACACTGCGCCAACCTGAATTAGGGCGCTACGTTCCAAGCGCAAGGCGCGTGCTACCAACCGTGCCATCGTCAAATGATGGGGCCACGAAGGGAAACCCGCCTGCGATCGCAGGAAGTTATGTAATGATAAATGAACTTCTGCCTCAATCACACGCTTTTCATCCCATACAAAGTAAATTTACCTGTAAAAGCCCCATTACCATTATGTATGTTGTCATTAGTCATCAGTCATTAGTAATTTGTTGTTACCAATGACCCATAACTAGTGAGCGATCCCAATTATCCTGAATTATGCCAACTTATACAGGAATTTCCAGCGAAGCTTTTAGGCATCCTTTAGATCGGCAAGCCGAACAAGCCCTACGCAGTTTCCCAGGTTTTGATTTAATTGCCCGTAAATTTGTGGAATTTGTTTACGAACGCCCCCAGTTAGTTTATCTCATGGGCAACACTATCCAAGTCGGGCCTCGTCAATATTCCACTATTTACCAGATGTTTCGGGAATGCGTGCGGGATTTGGATATTTACCCAGAACCAACACTGTTTGTATCGCAAAATCCCCTTGCAAATAGTTATGCATTGGGGCAAGAGCATCCTTATATAGTCATAAATACAGGGGTCTTAGACTTACTTGACGAAGCCGAAATTAGGGCGGTGTTAGCCCATGAACTGGGGCATATTAAATGTGGTCATACTATTTTAATTCAAATGGCCATGTGGGCGATGAACACTGCTTCTGCCTTGGGTGAATTAACCTTTGGGATCGGTAATTTTGTCAGTAGTGCTTTGATTTATGCTTTTTTTGAATGGCGACGCAAAGCAGAACTAACAGCAGATCGGGCTGCTATGTTAGTGATTGATGACTTAAATACTGTCATGTCATCGATGATGAAAATTTCAGGTGGCAGTATAAAATATGCCAACGAATGCAGCTTACAAGAGTTTATTCAACAATCAGAAAATTATCAGGCTTTAGATGAAGATGGACTCAATCAAATATATAAATTTTTAATCTACAACGGCGCTCAAGGAATGATGCTCACTCATCCCTTTGCTGTGGAACGAGTACATTATCTCAAGGAATGGGCAGGATCAGAAGAATATCAACAAATCAAGAAAGGAAATTATCAGCGATCGCCTGCATCCGGAGCAGTAGATGTGACAGCACAAACTAACCAAAATCAAGAAGTAGAAAATTTGCGGAAAAAAATTGAAGAACTGCAAAGAGAAATTAATAGAATTCAAAGGTCGGAATAATAGGGAACGAGGAATAGGGAACAGAGAACAGTGGGAGAATAGGAGTAGAAAAAAACCTTGTCCCCTTGTCCCCCTCTCTCCTTGTCGAGGGACACTTTCCTCAACGGAGGGAACTCCGCACGGAAGTGTCCTCCCCGCGTCCCCGTATCCCTTCCCCCGTTTCCTTCTGCCTCTCCGAAGCTTTGAGCCTCCTTCGGAGGAGCAACGCTTTTGGAGGAAACCTCCCTCCGGGTACTCTAACGAGAACCCGCTTCGCGTGTACGCAGTCGCCACAAGTCGGGGAACCCTTACTTTCGCTTATCCACTACTCTGCGAGAAGCCGGACTACGTCCGTCTACGTGTCTACGCCAGTCGCCTGTAGAGGAGGACAGTCCGTTGCGGGGGTCTCCCCCGTTGTAGGAACTGTCCGTTGGAAACCCTACCAAGAGCGCTGGCTCACCAAGGCGCTGCTCACCGCACCCTTACGGGAAGTCGCTCCGCGCCTACAAACTTCTCTCTGCCCTCTGCCTTCTAATTAAATATGGCTATCAAACTTACAAAACTACTGTCTGTATTAGCTATTGTTCTTGTTTATATATTTTTTCCCTCAGAACTTGCTTGGGCAGAAATAGCGAAATTTAGCACTAATTCAACTGTAATTTTTGCCCAGATAGCCAACTCATCCCCACAGATGGAGCTGACACCCCAAATGCGCCAACGACTACAAGCTGTACGTCAACGCAGAAATAGGGAAATTATGAAAGTTTTAGATTTTTCCCAAATTAATCAACTCAATCAAAATCTACGGACTGGTGATAATTTTGCTCAAGCTTTAGCAAAGCTAGAATTGCAGGGAGAACAGAAAGAATTAGTAGAGGCGATCGCAAAAATTAGCGACTTGAAAATCAAAAATATTTTATCTCGCTATTCGTTACAAACAATTCAAAAATAATTATTGAGTATAAAAGCTAAGACTGTAGTATTAACTCTTTTTATGCTTTACTGTGGTTAGCAGTACTATTTCCATGCTAAATACTCATTCCCCCTTAGTTACTTATAGTCCTGCTTACACAATCGTTCCTACTTACGAATGTTTTAACCGATGTACCTATTGTAACTTTCGCAGCGAATCGGGTCAAAGTCCTTGGATAACAATAGCAGCAGCAGAAAGTATTCTTCAATCACTTCAGCACCAAAAAATCTGTGAAATTTTAATACTCAGTGGTGAAGTACATCCCCATTCATCGCAGCGTCAAGCGTGGTGTGAGCGGATTTATAAATTGTGCGAATTAGCACTATCATTTGGTTTTTTGCCACATACAAATGCGGGGCCATTGAGTTTTGCGGAAATGCAAAAGCTCAAGAATGTAAACGTTTCTATGGGGTTAATGTTAGAACAGTTAACCCCAGAACTACTTAAAAGCGTGCATAAATTCGCACCAAGTAAAAAGCCAGAAGTCAGACTGCAACAATTAGAATGGGCGGGAGAATTACAGATTCCGTTTACAACAGGTTTGTTATTGGGAATTGGAGAAACTGAAGCTGATTGGTGGGAGACATTAGTAGCGATCGCCAATCTCCACCACCGTTACCATCACATCCAAGAAGTCATCCTCCAACCTCATAGCCCCGGAAATCAGCAAACTTTTGACGCACCACCCTTTGATCCCCATCAACTACCAGAAGTAATTTTTCAGGCACGTCAAATTTTACCCTCAGATATTACTATCCAAATACCGCCAAACTTAGTCAAAGATGAGTGCTGGTTAATCGCTTGTGTAGAAGCAGGCGCAAGAGACTTAGGCGGAATCGGGCCAAAAGATGAAGTGAATCCCGATTATCCTCATCTTCAAAAGCAGGAATTGAGAGAAATTTTACAGCCTGCGGGGTGGGAGTTAGTGCCAAGGCTGCCAGTATATCCGCAGTTTGATAGCTGGTTGTCGGAGGAGTTACAAACAGCAGTGAAGCAGTGGCGGAAACCTCACCCCCAGCCCCTCTCCTTACCAAGGAGAGGGGAGTAGGAATTATTCTTTTCGGTGATAGTTATTTTGTTCATTGCTATTACAAACTTGTGAACGAGGATTAGAACCTCTTTAATGAGGATGAGAACCTCGCTGGCGAGTATTTGAGCTTCGTTAGCGAGTGTTAGAACCTCCTGAGTGAGTATTTGAGCTTCATTAGTGAGTATCAGAATCTCGTAAACGAGTAATTGAGCTTGATTAATGAGTGTTAGAACTTCATTCATGAGTACTTGAGGTTCATGAATCAGTATTTGAACTTCATTCAATAGTATTGAAGCTTAGTTAACGAGTATTTGAATCTCGTTAGCCACCTTTAATTCAAGGAGTTCCCGACTTTAAAGAAGCTGTGGCGAAACTTTCATGAACTTGCTGTAACCTTACAAACTGAGGTAAATCTTCCATTGAATCTTTGTATTCTTCTAAACACAACTCCAAAACTTCTTTGAGATTTTCCTTAAGCTCATCTAAAGTAGCACCCTAAGTATGAGCGCCTGGGATTCCAGGTACAATACCAACATATAATTTTGTTTCAGCATCCCATTCAATATAAGCTGTAAAAATTTTCATAATTAGCTACCTAAAACTGAAAAACTTTCTCTTACTTAAATCTGTTCTCTCACCCAATTCCGAAAATGTCGCGTCATCTCCATCACCCCAACTCTTTGACTTTCCTCTAAAAATTGCGGAATTTCAATTAAAGGTAAATTTGCAAAAGTTGGTGAATGACTGCACTCTACATATTGCCCTTGTTGCAGTTGATATATTCGCAGCACACCTTCGTCGTAGTGCCAAAGTTCTGTAATACATAAAGAAGCATAAACTTGAAATTTATCCAAAGAAGAACTGGTCAAATCTATTTCTACTACTAAATCAGGTGGTGGATCGCTATTCAAGTCAATTTCAAACTTATTCCTCATCTCTGCTTCATTTTGGATATAGTAGCTGCTATCTGGTTCCGTACCACGCCGCAAATCTTCCCGTTTTAGAGTTGTCGAACCTGTAGGAAAAATTTCTAAATTCAACTCTTCCCCCAGCACAAAAATTAAGCGCTCAACTAAACATTTCCAATATTCGTGAGGCAAGAGTGGAGTCATGATTTCTAACGTACCTTGGTCATAGGTAAGTCGAGAGGCTCGCTCCTCTCCCATTTCAGCTAGCATGGTTTCAAAGGTCTGCCAGCTGATGTTTCTCAATACAACCCTTTGTGCCGAAGGAGTGCGTGTAGTTACCATAGCTCTATAGGGTGCAGGGCTTGATTACAAAATAGCGTTAAATCTTGATGATGGGAACAATTATCCATAACGCATCCGCCATTAGTAAGAGTTTTGACACAAAAACAGTATTGTAAAATATAAAAAGTAGGATTCGAGGAACCAGTTTACTGGTAGAAGACGCTTATCGAGACTATCTTCGGTAATCTTCAGGGTTTAAAGTCTAGCCAGCTTAAGCAACTACAGCGGCTGTATCACCAGCGCATTCCGGGCGATCGCATCACAACGTCTGAGTTTGCCCAGCGTTTGGCAGCAATCAGTACTGAAATCAATCAGCCTGTATGTGCCTACCTCAATCGTCGTGGACAAGTTATCCGCGTGGGGGTAGGCACTGTGCGTCAAACGCAAATCCCACCATTAGAATTGCCCCGTTACGGTGCAGAACGACTTAGCGGTATCCGTTGTATCGCCACTCAACTCAAGCCAGATTCACCCAGTGAAGCGGCATTGACAGCGATGGCACTACAGCGTCTCGATGCTCTAGTTGTACTCAACATTACCGGAACAGGATTTCAAAAGCGGGGTGGTGGAGTAACAGGTTACGTCAAAGAAGCTTTTTTGGCACACCTCATACCCCAAGAATCTCGCGTCCTGATCACCAGTCCATCTTCTGCCAAGTTAGAGGCAAGTAAAGTCCAATCTCCTAATTGGAGCGTGTCGCCACCCATGAGTTTGGATGTGCTCTCGCAGCAGGATTTTATCGAAATGGTGGAAGGGCTGGAAGAAGAATTCCAGCGTGAGTTTGTTGCCCAAGAAGTAAGTAGCGATCGCGATCGCGTTGTCATCATCGGGGTAATGACTGATGACATGAGCGCCCAACAATTCCAAGACACTTTGGCGGAATTGGCACGATTAGTAGACACTGCTGGCGGAGAGGTGTTGCAGACTCTCTGGCAGAAGCGATCGCGCATTCATCCCCAAACGGTTGTCGGGGAAGGAAAAGTGCAAGAAATAGCCCTCACCGCCCAAACCTTGGGAGCTAATCTTATTGTCTTTGATCGCGATCTTTCACCTTCCCAAGCTCGTAACCTAGAAACTCAAATCGGTATCCGAGTAGTTGATCGCACTGAAGTAATTTTAGATATTTTTGCCCAACGTGCTCAGTCCCGTGCAGGTAAGCTGCAAGTAGAACTGGCACAGTTGGAATATATGCTGCCACGACTGGCGGGTAGAGGTCAGGCAATGTCCCGACTTGGTGGTGGTATTGGTACTCGTGGTCCTGGCGAAACTAAACTAGAAACTGAACGACGTGCCATTGGACGTCGTATTTCCCGCTTACAGCAAGAAGTTAACCAACTACAAGCCCATCGAGATCGGTTACGCCAGCGACGGCAACATCGAGAAATTCCCTCAGTGGCGATCGTTGGTTATACCAATGCTGGCAAGTCTACTTTGCTGAATGCTCTCACTAACGCCGAGGTTTACACAGCCGATCAGCTGTTTGCTACCCTCGATCCAACCACACGCCGCTTAGTGGTTCCCCATGCAGCAACTGAACAACCCCAAGAAATTCTAGTAACAGATACAGTAGGGTTCATCCACGAACTACCTGCATCTCTGATGGATGCCTTCCGCGCCACTTTAGAGGAAGTTACAGAAGCTGATGCCTTATTGCATCTGGTAGATTTATCTCATCCAGCGTGGTTAAGTCACATTCGCTCTGTGAGGGAAATCTTGGCACAAATGCCAGTAACACCAGGTCCCGCAGTCGTCGCTTTTAATAAGATTGACCAAGTAGACAGCGATACCCTCGCTCAAGCACGAGAAGAGTTTCCTTTAGGGGTGTTTCTTTCTGCGCGTCAACGTTTGGGCTTAGAAACCTTACGTCAGCGCTTAGGTCAACTAGTTCAGTACGCGGTAGATTATAGGTAAATAAATTAACAATTTTTCTTCCATCTCTAAATTTAATTACTCAGTAGCAATACTGAGTTTTTTAATATTATGAAGCCAAAAAAAAAGTGTTTTTAAATCTAAAACTGTATTATAGACAACTTCTATATCAGTACTTAGGATTGGATAAGACTCATTCATAGGGTGCTTTTAACATCAACTGGGTAGCGATTTATTACATTCTCTTTTTTACTTATTGAGTCTCACCATTGTGTTTTCTAAGTGCTGAATTAACATGAAAAATTTCTTTTCAATGTCGGCAGTACCATCCTTTTTGGCTGCTACTACCGTTGTATTAGCTGCCGCTATCTTTGCTCCTGCCAATGCCGCTTCTTTGTCTTTTACCATCGATGACTTCACAGGTTATGATACTAGAGTGAAGTTTACCTTGGACGATCAAATAGCAGGAGCGGGTAAAGTCCAATTTAAAGTAGATTATCTGGCGACTGGCAGCAACACCATCGCCGATATACGCGGTATTTTCTTCAACATTTTGGACGACTCGCTTCTTAGCGGTATGCAAGTCACAGGTACGGATGTAACAGCCAGTAAATTTGGCCCTGCTGGGACAATTACCTCTGTTGGCAGTAGTAGCAACAATCTTAATGGCAGTGGTAATCAGAAGAATTTCTTTGATGCTGGGGTAGAAATAGGTAAGGAAGGTATTGGGGGAAATAAAGGCGACATTCAATCAACCACTTTTACCTTATCTCACATATCAAAAGCTTTAACTCTGGCTCAGTTTTCTGAGCAAAATTTTGGAGTGCGTCTGATGAGTGTAGGCTCTGGAAATAGTCGTGAAGGAAGTAGCAAACTCAAAGGCACAGCCCCTTACTATACTCCTCCTCCACCCCCCCCTAAGAAGGTACCCGAACATAGTACAACCGTTGCTCTCGGTTTATTTGCTGCCACAGGTACTTGGCAACTGATGAAGAAAAAGAAACAGTTTATTTCTCAGACTTAAACAACACTATTCAATTTACATTGACCTTGATGATAGAGGCTTAGGAGTGTATCAGCACTTTTAAGCCTATTTTTTTAGAACAGGGTATAGGGAACAGGGAACAGGGAATAGAGGACAGGGGGACAAACAGACAAGGGGAAAAGGGGACAAGGAGAGTGGAAGCTGAGGAAGCTGGGGGGCAGGGGAGATGGGGAGAACTACTAACTACTAACCACTGTACGGGCGGGTTTAGAAGATAAATTATCAGTTTGAACGGCAAGATTATCCATAAAACCCGCACGGCAGTCGCACTCGACGCGCTTAACCCGACGCCAGGTGACGCCAGTCGCTACAACGTGCTTAACCCGACGCCAGGTGCTACAACGCGGGGAACCCGCGCAACGCACTGGCTCCGCAAGGGCGCACTGGCTCCTTTATGCCGGGGAACCCTTACTTTCGCTTATCCACTACTCTGCGAGAAGCCGGACTACGTCCGTCTACGTGTCTACGCCAGTCGCTACAAGTCGGCACTAGACGCGTTCGCCGTCAGGCGTTGCGTTAGCTAGCGGCTACCCTCCGGGTAGCCGCTAGGGCGCGCTGGCTCACCACCGCACTGGCTCCGCAAGGGCGCGCTGCCTCCCCTACTAACAAATGACAAATGACCAATGACAAATCCCTCCCAACACCGTTGATAAAAATAGGATAAAGTCCCCACAGCTAACGACAACATTCTAAAATTAAGAATTATTACGCTCAATTGAGGAAGTTATGGCTGCTAAAGTAGAAATTTACACTTGGAGTACTTGCCCGTTTTGTATCCGTGCCAAAAGCTTGTTGAAGAAAAAAGGAGTTGAATTCATCGAATATGGTATCGATGGAAATGAGGCAGCGCGGAATAAAATGGCTCAAAGAGCAAATGGAAGGCGTTCTCTACCACAAATATTTATCAATGATCGTCACGTTGGTGGTTGTGACGATATTTATGCTTTAGATGCTCAAGGTAAGCTAGATCAGCTACTTGCTTCTAGCAATAGTGTTTAGGATTGCAAGAGTCGCGATCGGGTTTTTCTGCAAAAGCGATCGCCAAGAAGCTAAATCATCAAGGGATAATTAAAAGTGATCTTGGAAGTTGCTGGCAATTGAGGCAGAAAGCGTGAAACTGGCTTTTATTATCGACCCCATCTCTACTCTTGACCCATGCCATGATACCAGCGTTGCCTTGATGGAAGCAGCGCACATTATGGGACACGAAGTTTGGATTGCCCCAATTAACTCGTTAAGTGTTGTAGAAGGTAAAGCTTGGGCAATCTTAGAACGTGTTGAGCTTGTGCCTATAGAACTAGTAGAAGGACGCTGGGTGGCGGCAAACCCTTGGTACAAGTTGAGTGATCGCACATTTCTTTGTCTGGAAACAATGGATGCCGTGTTTATGCGGACAGATCCACCAGTTACAGTTCCCTACCTCTATGCCACTTATATTCTGGACTACATAGATCAAAACAAAACTTTGGTGATTAATAATCCCAGTGGGATTCGAGCGGCAAACGAAAAAATGTATGCCCTTCAGTTTAGTAAAGTAATTCCAGAAACTATCGTTACGGCAGATAAGCAGATTATTCGGCAATTTGTGGAAGCCAAAGGGACGGCGGTTCTTAAACCTCTGGGTAACAAAGCTGGCGAAGGAATTTTAATTTTGCAACCGAGCGATCGCAACTTCAACTCTATGATCGAACTTAGTACTCTCCAAGGTCGGGTACCTATTATGGTGCAAGAGTTTATACCAGATGCCAAAGAAGGAGATAAGCGAATCATTCTACTCAATGGCGAACCGATTGGTGCCGTTAACCGTCTTTCAGCTGCTGGTGAATTTCGCAACAATATGGCTACTGGTGGCACAGTCGCCAAAACCGTCATTACTCAAAAAGAACATGAGATTTGCTTGGAATTAGCCGCAACTTTACGTCAAGATGGGTTAATTTTTGTCGGAATCGACGTTATTGGTGGCTATCTAACCGAAGTTAACGTTACAAGTCCCACAGGAGTACGCGAAATTGACCGACTGGATGGCACTCGTCTTGGTCATGAAGTGATTAAATGGATTGAGCAGGCTCTACACAGTCGAAATAGAAAATTAAAATAATTTATATTTGATTCTTGCTTGTCATTCTTTGCGTATGGATACCAATTTACGTATAAAACTGAAACTTACCTGCGCAAACTCTATCAGTTAGCTGCTCTAAATTGCTGACCAGAAAATTACTATCAACTCATAGTCGGTTGACTCCCTGGTTTTCTACGGTCAGCCTTCTTTATTTAATGCTTGACACAAAATTACAATCATGTTTATCTTAGCTACTTTGCTAAAAGTGGGCTTTGTTTTGCTAGGGTTACATCTACATAATTTCTTTTGACCTAACAAAAGTTAATCAGTGACAACAGATTGAAATTTACAGCGTCAATAAACGCTGCAATTTAGCCCATCTGGTAGGAAATGACTTAGTCTTTAAAGATGACAAAATTAATGTCTATTCAGATTAAGAACTGTGCCGATTCCAACAATAGACAGGCATCGTTGAAAACATAGACTATGTACATATAGGAATCTCGCCTTCATGGTTGGGTAAAATTTCCCCTACTCAGACAAGTGATTATGGGGCTAGAAGAGAAACTTCATTGTCAAAACTGTCCTTGCTTGTTGTACCAAAAGAACTAGCAATATCCAATTAAGTGAACTTTTGTCCAATAATTTTGGTATGTTTGCAGCCGAGAAAAATTTTGCCAGCAATTGACAACTGAGGGATGGCACTAAGTAGCTTATCCCTGCCCCTGGTAAAAAAAATGATATTTTAATAGAATGGCTATAAGCTAGCAAAAAAGCAGTTATTAACAACTTAATTGCGTGGCGGTCGTCGATTTCGCAAAAAGTCAGGAATATCCAAAATTGATTTTTCTTTCGGCTCTGGAACTTGAGTAGGAGGATTAGCTGCTGGAGGTTGTGGCATTGGGCGTCTTGATTGTGGGGGTTGTACTACCCGATTTTGGGTGACGTTTGGTTGTTGTGCTGTTTGCACTTCACCTGTAAATCCAGTCGCAATGACAGTCAGTCTAACTTCGCCTTGAAGCCTATCGTCAATCACTGCTCCAAAGATAATATTGGCGTTCGGATCAACAACTTCATAGATGGTTTCTGCTGCTGCGTTTACCTCATGAAGAGTCAAGTCACTACCACCAGTAATATTAAAGACGACACCTCTGGCTCCCTCAATTGAACTTTCAAGTAATGGTGAAGATATCGCAGCGATCGCTGCTTCCCTAGCTCTCGATTTTCCAGAACCAATTCCGATCCCCATCAGAGCCGATCCCGCATCTGCCATCACTGCTCGTACATCTGCAAAGTCAACGTTGATCAAACCGGGGATCGTGATGATATCAGAGATGCCTTGCACACCTTGCCGCAGCACATCATCTGCGTAACGAAAAGCCTCCTGCATGGGTGTTTGTTCTGGGATCACTTCTAAAAGCTTGTTGTTAGGGATAATAATCAATGTATCTACACGACTTTTCAGCCCTTCAATACCTTGCTCTGCTTGACTAGTGCGACGACGTCCTTCAAAAATAAATGGACGTGTTACCACACCAACAGTGAGAGCACCCATTTCTTTTGCTACTTCCGCCACAATTGGTGCTGCACCAGTTCCAGTTCCACCCCCCATGCCAGCAGTGATAAAAACTAAGTCTGCACCTTCTAAAGCGGTTGCAATCTCATCGCGCGACTCCTCAGCAGCTTTTTGCCCGATAGCAGGATTACCACCTGCTCCTAAACCACGAGTAAGTTTCTGCCCAATTTGTAAGCGACTCGGAGCTGCTGCCAGAGTTAAAGCTTGGGCATCGGTGTTAATAGACCAAAACTCTACTCCAGAAACATCAGAAGCGATCATGCGATTAACGGCATTGCTACCACCACCACCAACACCAATCACTTTGATATTGGCAACTCGGCCTGGAACAATATCACCGATTCGGGTATCTTCGTTAGGAATCTTCTTGCTGTCATTGTTTTGCCCAAAGTTCAACCCTGAGTGATTAAAGGGATTAGCAGAGTTTACTGCCAGCGAGAAAGCAGACTGTCCTGGAGACTGAGAGTTTCTATAGGTAAGCCCTTGGTTATTATCAAGTGTCATTGGATTCACAAAGGTAGATAAACGACTTTTTAAGGTGTTATTCACCTAAGAGTCAACTATAGTTTGACGTTGCCACAATCTGTAGCATTGTTCTTTCTTGTTCTCACTAATTCCAACCCTTTCAGGATTGGAGGCGCGAAAATTTACTATGAGATCAGTGAGCAAGGCACCTGTTTGCCCAGCTAATTCTAGAGAAGTATACCCATATTTACCTGAAATTGACCTGTATAACTTCCGCCGGCCATTAACATCTTCACTGCTTTTTTGCTGATTTTGCCCGGTATGCCTTCGGTAATTCCAATAACATCTCCTTGTTGCTACTGGTAATTTACACGGCCCATTAATTTTACAGTAGTTAATTTTGTTTTTTTCTTTACTCACAATAATTACTAGTGTTTTTGTATAAAGTATTGAGAAATTAACTAAACCAAGAGCTATTACAAAGTAATTATTTATTGCTTTTGATAGCTTTTAAATTTTACCCGTAATATTTTCGTTTCTCTTTATACACTTTTCACAGTAAAAAGTATTTCAGTACGTAATAACTACTTATATTACTTGTAAATATATATTACTTGCTAAAACACGCCAAGACACATCTTGCCTGTCTTAATAATATGTTCAATTGGATTCCTCAATCAGGAGGATAGCAACTTAAAAATACAGAAATTTTTTTATTTTTACCTACCCTTCAACTAAAAAAACAAAAAACTAATTCGATTTGGTATTTATCACCCGGTTAATTGAGCTTTGATTAGCTTTACTTACACCTAAACTTAGCTAAACACATACCTTAAATACTCCTGTAGGTTCTCTACATAAATTGAAAAAGTGCATAAAGTTGCACGTTCTCATTTAGGTTTTGGGGCATAAACAACAAGAGCTTTTTTGGTAAAATTAGAGATATTTTGTGATGATTCTTCACTATTCTAATTAGAAGTTGGTGCTGATTATTGCATGGAGTGCTATACAAGCAAAATTAATAAATAAGATTTATCAGCATAAAACTTCTTTATTAATTAGAAGTCTTTTCTACATTAAAAATACAAATGTTTTTAGGGAGTCCTGGAATTAATTTTTCTTTGAGTTTGGTTCATTTGTACTATAGGATGATCTGGGTTTTTCAAATCTATATAATCTATTTGATTGGGACTGAGTTGTAAGGGTAAATGGCGCATCTGAGCTAGTAATTTGATTTGTTCAGGTAACCGGGAACTAGGAACACCGAAATGTACCTTACCTATTTCTGTTTTCAAAATTAAATTCGTTGGATCTTGCCAATCAATCTCTATTACTTTTACAGCAGATTGACTTACAGCGAGATATAGTTCAGCCCAGTAAGAACGGTAGTGTTCTGGCGAGCCAATGACTTTTAAAGACGGTACTTTCACTGTGGAATTGAGTGAAGTAAATTGTTCTAAAGGCATGACTACTCCATGAGCATCTAGTAAACTCACAGATAATTTTTTGTTGTCATTAGTATTTTTTGCCTGTTCTCGATGCATTTGAGCAACTGCCACAGGTATTCTTTCGTGAATTTGCACTACTAATCCGGGAGGAAAAAGACGACGAGTTACGATCGCCTGTGCGATAGTCGGTTGCTGCTGCAATGAAGATGCAATTCGAGATGGTTGGATTCGCCACAAAGACTGAGGATAAGAGAGCTTCAAAAAAGACTCTACAGTCTCATCCGAAAGTAATTGATTACCCGAAATTACTATGTCATCGGGATTTTTGAGAACCCAAATTGGTTGAAGCGTTACCCACAGCAAACTACTTGCCAAACCAGTAACGGCGAGAGATCGCCAAATAGCTTGAAAAATTTTTGCTTGCCGCTTTTGACGTAGTTTCTTACGCCGCCCGGCTAGAACTTTACGAGAAACTGATACTATACCAGCCATTCAAACCTCTTCCACACTTTATTGCAAATTCCAAATTGTTTATTATGCTCCTGTTATTCAGTAATCGCAGCAAACCTGTCTGCCGAGGGAGAGATGTCTTTCTCAAAATTTGTTTTGATGTAGTAACACTTTACAGCAACCAAACAAGGATTGTGGTACCAAGATTCTTCACTATTCAAGTTTGCGGTGTTTATTCTAAATTGAATTTAGCCTCATTGCTGTAGGGCAATAGCCATAGTTCCACAGAACGGCCATACCTCAAGTATTGACAAATCAGATGGGATTGATGACGACTACCCTCTAACAGGCAAATTTAGGGAAGTGCGACACCAATTATACTCTGATTTAAAATTTGTCAAGTAAGTGCTAACCACAACAAAATACTTAGCAGAAACTTACTAAGTATAAATTACAACAAGATATTATATGTTGTATTTACGGCACTACAATGAAAGATTTATATCGGTTTATAAAAGTTCATAATACAATTTGATTTTTAAAATAGTTACTTTTATATCAAAAAATTACTTAACGAGTCATCATTATACATTTTTAGCTACTTTTGTAGCAATGGTAACCTCAAATTGTTGTTTTTGTTGATTTTACACTTAAAACTGAAAATGAAGTCATAGGCTTGCGATTGATAAAATTTCAAGCAGTAGATCAGATATAAATATACTGTATTTAGTCAAAAGATACATTTTTTGGATCAGTATGAGATTGAGCTTATAGTAACTAACTTAAAAAACAAGTATTTTTTGCAACAAACAATTCTGAAAAATGCGTGTTTTTGTGAAAACAAGTTGTATATAAAAATACTTAAATTTAAATCTTAACACTAAATTTGTGACGCTTTTTCCTAACATAGACTTATAACTAGACTTTTACTAGCAACTGTCCACAGAGAGAATAAAAATATTTATTTCTCTATTGAGAGTTTCCTGTTTTCGATAGCTTGCTAGTACGTGGTTGCAACTGGGTAAGTAATAATCTTTAGCGCAACCGCAATATTGAAAAGCGCGATCGCACACTTTGTGATGGTGTTACCACCCAGCGCGAAATTGAAAAGTAAAAATGAGAAAAACTATACTATTCGTTGATTCTGTCGCTTCCCCACTCCTCTTGTTGGGCTACTTCTTGTGGCAAATTTGTTAAAAATTCTTGCAGCCTCATTCGCTCGATATAAGGCCATCCACCTTCAGACTCAATATCCTTTAGGAGTGAGTAAAGTGCCTGACGATTGTTAGGTAAACTTTCTTGAAAAGCTCCATCCCGAATCTCTCGGTGTAGTTGTTCCAACTGCCGCAGTAAAGCTAAAAGAGCTATGGTATCCCCTTGACAAAATAGCACTGCATTATGTACTTCCGTTGCAATATCTTGCAGCTTGCCAAATAATTTCTCTGGCTCAAAAATTCTGCCGTTTTTCATGCCACCTTATGTAAATGAGGTCTAAATAAATTTACCGAAGATTTTTTACTTTCTTTTGTTCACCATTGAACCTATTTTTGTCAAAGCAGACTAAAACCGCATTTGTACTTACAGCCCATTACTCCGATTGATGAGCAAGAGTGGATTATGTTTGGTAGAGTTATTAATTAGCTCAATGCGATCCCAGCATTCTTGACAAATATTAGAGCGCTTTGATTTTGAGTTAAAAAAAATCGTATGATCTGGCTGATCTCCCCATAACAAAATGGGTTGTATATAGTGGCGACACATACGTCACGCAGAACGACAAAGGTTATACCACAAAGGTAAACCTACTAGCAGCACTTACGGACATCTGGAAACTGTCCAAAAAAGTTGTAGCAACGGCAATTATAGCTGTTCTCAGCTTGAGGAAAGCATTCGGAAGTCTATGCTTGTATCCTCCTTCGAGGTATATGTTCGCGTCTTGTGTATGCTGGGGCGTACTCATTCATACGCCCAAACGAAAACCATTAGATATTCATTTTTGATTTTGACACTGAGGTTGACCATGAGGTTTCGCGCTGTAATTGTTGCACTCTTGGCTTTATGCTTGGGAGTACTAACTGCTTGTAGTGAAGGCCCTGCTGCTGGTAGTACAGATTTACTTACTTACGACCAAATCAAAGGCACTGGCTTGGCTAACAAGTGTCCTCAACTAACAGAAACAAGTCGCGGCTCCATTCCTATTGATGCCGGGCAGTCTTACATCATAAAAGAACTTTGTTTAGAACCTACTCAATTCTTTGTGAAAGGAGAACCAACTAATAAACGGCAAAAACCACAATATATTGCTGGCAAACTATTGACTCGTAAAACCTACTCACTCGATCAGATTCAAGGTGATCTGAAAGTGAACTCAGACGGTAGTCTCACCTTTGTGGAAAAAGATGGCTTTGACTTCCAGGCTGCTACCGTCAAGTTACCTGGTGGTGAAATGGTACCTTTCTTGTTTACAGTCAAAGGTTTGGTTGCTCAATCACAACCTGGTATGACTAGCATTAATACTTCCACTGATTTTGAAGGTTCTTTCAGAGTGCCTTCGTACCGTGGTGCGACTTTCCTCGATCCTAAAGGACGTGGTGTTGCCAGTGGTTATGATAACGCTGTAGCTCTTCCTGCCCAATCTGATGAGGAAGAACTCCTTCGCGCCAATGTCAAGCGTGCTGATGTGCTTGAAGGCAAGATTTCCCTGTCTATAGCTAAAGTAGATAATGCTACTGGTGAAATTGCAGGTACTTTTGAGAGCGAACAGCCCTCTGATACCGATTTAGGCGCTGACGAGCCAGAGGAAGTCAAAGTTCGTGGCATTTTCTATGCTCGCGTTGAACCAGCTCGTGCCTAATTTTCTTTGAGTGTGGCAACTTACTGCTACTCAAGACTGTATTTGTCACTTTAGGAGCGATCGCTCGCTACCCCCCATCTTTCCTTCCAAAATTTTACTTGCAAGGAAGACAAGGGGTAGCTTTTTAGTTTTGAGCCATTGTCATCTGGTGATTAGGGATTGGGTATTGGGAAGAAGAGGACACGTTAAGCTCATCCCCCGACTGAAGTCTGGGGGATGAAAGCGGGCCGAAGTGAATTGGGAATTGGGCATTGGCCAATGCATGAATGCCCTTTGCCCCTTGCCCCAAGACGACGGACGACGGTTCCTCCCGTTCCTTGAAGGGGCGGGCTTCCCCGTCGTCTTTTGGTGACACGGAGAAAGATTTTCCCCTTGTCCCCTTGCACCAGGTGCGCCTTATCCTCTTTAAGCGTCCCTAGTCCCCTGTCACCTATCCCCTATTCCCTAGCCTCCACCCACAACTCTGGAAAAATAGCATTGATACCGCAAAAACAGATGGGAGATTTGGGCATCCTAAAACAGAAGCCCAGTATTTTTATGTACTCGCCATGTCAGCTTTTACATCTATTGCCCAATATCCTGGAACAAAGGCTAAAAATATTTCTCAGCAAGTTGCCGCAAGTGAATCACAATTACCGCCAATATTGGTAGCAACCAGTGGAGGTTTAGCCTTGCTTGTGATTGGTTTAATTATCTTTGGCAATATCAAGATCAATAAGCTAAAGAAAAAAATTAAATTTGAACAATTTCGGACACGGGAAATAGAGAAAAAGTTTAAATTAGCTTTGGAAACAATCCGCAAAATGGAGACTAATCCCGATTTAATCAACTCACGGGAATTTAACCTAGATTATCTGCGAATGCGGATGTCAGAGGAGGTATTTCATTTTGCCATTGTTAATCAAATTAAAATCAAAATTAAAGACAAAATTTCTCAAGCACTGCGCCCCAATCAGGCTCAACAAGGGGTAGTGGGTATTGCCAGTAATGCCGGAAGACAGGTGGATGAAATGTTTGATGTTGAGTATGAGACTGGCAATGTACCTAATATTACGAAGCGAGTCTTGTTTCGTGTTCAAATCCGATTAATGAAGCTACCAACCCAACCTACTTCCGCCACAATTAGCCAAATTATTGACTGTATTGAAACTTACCTCAGTCCTATAGATGAGGAAGATAATTGGCAACCGACGATTCAAGGCAGAGTTGCCTATATGCATTGGGATCAAAAGGCTAAACCCACTCCTTTGCTAGTACTAGAGCAATCGAATGAAGGTGTGAATGTGACTTTCCGCACTAGCCGTCAACCAAACTCTCTAAAATAGCAAAAGCTGCAATCTAAAAAATTACTGAAACTCTTACTAATGACTACTGACGACCTTAACTAGTTTACTTTGATTTAACCGAGTCTATTTATGAATTATTTTTTCTGACTCTTGACTCGTAACTTTCTATCGTACTATTTGATTGACGAACTAAAATACCATCTTCCATTTCTACAATGCGATCGGCGATATCCAAAATTCGGTTATCGTGAGTTACCAACAAGATAGAAGTTCCTTTTTCTTTCGCAAGATGCTGCATGATTTCCACAACATCTCGTCCTGATTGTTTATCTAAAGCTGCTGTCGGTTCGTCCGCTAAAACTAATGGAGGATTATTTACCAAAGCGCGAGCGATCGCAATTCTTTGCTTTTGTCCGCCAGAAAGACTGTCAGGATAGTAGTTAACCCGTGGCCCTAAACCAACTGATCTCAGAATTGCTTCTGCTTTAGCAATAGCTTCTTGTTGAGAAATATATTTATTTAGTTCTACCGCCATTTGTACGTTTTGCCTAGCGGTTAAAAACTCTAATAAGTTATGAGCTTGAAAAATATAACCAATATTACGCCGCAGGCTAACTAGTTTGGCTTGACTAGCTCTATACAGTTCTTCACCTAGAAATTTTAAACTACCTTCTTGTACAGATCTTAAACCACCAATTAAGCTGAGTAGAGTAGTCTTTCCTGAACCTGATGGCCCTGTCATAATGACAATCTCCCCTGAATAAATATCCAGGTTTATATCAAATAAAATTTGTCTTCTCAATGCACCTTTACCATAGTAATGATTGAGATGTTTAATGGAAATTACAGGTTCTCTTTTCATAGATAGTATTTAGTGGATAGTTGATAGTAGTTATTAGGAGTGTATGGATGATTTTCTGTTTTCGCTAATAATTTATTCTCTAAACACACCTATATACTTTCACAAAAATTCCAATCCGTTATCATTAACTAAAAATAAAATTTTTCATAATTCATAATCCATAATTCATTTAAAAAATATCTGCGGGGTCAGCAGAACGTAATTTTCTGACAGCAATTGCACCAGAAATAAAACACATAATAATCGTTAAAATTAGTACTTGTATTGCTCGTGCAAAACTCATGAAAACTGGTAATAGAGTTGCTTCTCTAGCCTTTTGATATAAAAATAGTGCAAAAGCAAACCCTGGCAAATATCCTAAAATTGCCAAAATTAAGGCTTCTTGTAAAATTACAACTAAAAAATATTTATGTTCGTAACCGATAGCTTTGAGAGTGGCGTACTCAACAAGATGATCTGCAACTTCGGTATAGAGAATTTGATAAACAATCACAGTTCCAACGATAAAGCCCATGATTGTCCCTAAGGTGAAAATAAATCCTATTGCTGTGCTGCTTGCCCAAAATTGCCTTTCTTGATCAATAAATTCTTGCTTAGTTAACACCTTCACATCTGGTTGTAAATAATTTCTCAAATCTTTAGCAACTGTTTCTACATTTGTTCCAGGTTTTAATCTAATCAGTCCAATACTAACTAATCCTTGTTGCCGAAAGGGAAATATTCTCAAAAAATTTACATCACTAGTAATTAAGTTTCCATCTGCACCAAATGATGCACCCAGGGTAAATAATCCTCCTACTTTAATCAGTCTTCTTTGAACTTCTGCGGTGACAATTTTACCTTGAGTAAAGTCAGCGACAATTGGGCCATATTCCTGCCGAGAAGCTCTATCATATAAAACTACATCAGGTAATTTTATATTATCTAAATTCTGCTCTAATCCAGGTATTTTTAATATGTTAGCTGTTGGATTAATACCAACAACAAGAAGATTACGGGGTATTCCCGTAACAGGATTTTTCCAACTAGTATAGTCCAAATATATGGGATGTACCGATTGTACTGCTGGTAAATCTAAAGCTCGATATAACCGACGTTGGGAAAAAGGTTTTAGCGATAGCAGAGCGCTAGACTGAGGACTAATCAGAACTATATCACCTTGTAAGCTGTTATGAAATCTAACGTTACTGTAATACAAAGAATCTCGAAAACCGAGTTGCATAAACATTAGAATATCGGCAAAGGCAATTCCTGCTAAAGCTACAGCTAAACGTGTTTTTTCACGTTTTATTTGTAGCCACGCTAGAGGAAGTTTTCCGCCAAACATTATCTTTATCTCCTAAGATTTTGAGAAAAATTTATAAATTTATTAAGTTAAATTAGACACGAATTATTTTTGAAAAAGTCGTGACTTAAATTTTGATACCAACAACAACTTTGGCATAAGTTAAACCTGCAACCTTTGCACTATCTGATGGAGATAGAGCAATCCTGACTTCTACGACTCTGGCATCAACATCTGCGGCTGGATCTGTATTTAGTACGTCTTTCTTACCAACTTTTCTACCAATCTCTGCTACAGTTCCCTGCAATTCACCGCTAAAAGCTCCATTGTCGCTGGTGATTGTCACTTCTTGACCTAAACGTACTTTACCAATACTATCTTCAGAAACTTCCGCAACAACCATCATTTGATCTGTTCGCCCAATTTCAGCAATGCCATCCACACTCATAGTTTCTCCGGATTTGGTGTGAATTTTGAGAATTTCTCCGGCAATAGGTGCTTTAAGATAGCTCAACCGCAGCTGTGCTTCCGCCTTTTTTAGAGCTGCGATCGCATTCACAACTTGAGCTTGTGCTATTTGCATACTGTTAGGACTAACTTCTTGAATTCTTTGCAATCTAGTTCTTTCTTCGTCGATTTGTTGTTGCAAAATAGCTATAGTTTTGTCCCGGTTAACTTTAGCTTCCGCAATTTGCTGTTGCAAAGTAGCGATCGCCTGTCTGCGGCTGGCTTGGCTCTCAGCTAATTGTTGAGTAGTGGTTGTGGCACTTAGGCGTCTCCTGTCGCGTTCTTGTTGGGAAATTGCACCTTCTGTATATAAAAAATCGTAGCGTTGAGCATCAACTAGGGCATTACGTTGTTCAGCTTGGATGCGAGCCACCGTTGCTCTGAAAACATCTTGTTGCCCTCGCAATTCGGCTTCGACACGATTTATCAATGCTTGTTGAGCAACTGCTTCACCACGTAACTGAGCTTGTAAACGAGCAATAACAGCTTTTTGAGCTTGAATGTCCCTTGGCATACCAGCTTTGACTTGCGCCCAGTTGGCTCTAGCTTCTAAGAGTCTTGCTCTTGCTTCTTCTACTACTGCTGTGTTGGTAGCAAAGTTATCAAGAATAGCAATTACTTGGCCTTTTTTAACACGTTCTCCCTCTTTGACAAAGAGTTGCTCAACTCGTGTGCCTCCTTGAACTCCTGCTGGAGCAGAAAGCTTAATTACTTCTCCTTGCGGCTCCAAGCGTCCCATTGCATGAATACTATTCACAACAGGCTTGCTGGTTACAGGCTCGTTGAGCTTTTGAAGTTGCTCTAGTTTAGCCATAGCTAGCACTCCAGCAGCAACTGTTACCGGTAGAACTATAGCGATCGCCCACAAAACCTGAGGCTGTTCGTTTAACCTTGTCTCTTCTCTTGCCCTTGACATGGTGTGTTGGTTGTCTGAAGTTTACTAACGAAAGTAAAAAGCAAGTTAAACATCATTTAAATTAGTTAAAAAGAATTCGCTGCTAACGAATCAATGTCAAGGAGAACTAACAGTAAATTTAAAGTTATATTGCTGAAAATCATAGAATTCCAGAACATTCAACGCCATAGTTTTCACAATGGCGTTTTGGTATTTCATAAATATTCAAGAATTTGGACTAAGTAACTACGCAAAAATTGTGCCTAAACTCTTGAAAATGAGTTCAAGACTATTGAAATTCCTTTTTGTTGTCAATTTCAACTAGCTTATGCTGATGGTCTAAAATTTACTACTTGATGAGATTGACTTGTTACAATGTTCATAAAAAACTACTACACAAGAATTAATAACCAGTATCAAGCTATCAGTTTCTTTCATTGCAAAAGCCAAAATAGAAAATCTAAAATTTGTACCCCCTAGACACACCTGGCTGGTTGAAGAGATTCTGTGGAGTTTGAGGGTACTTTTACATAAGTACTAAGTCTGAATGGATTTATTACCATCCATTTGATTAACTAGAGATAAATGAGAGTCAATTTTAATTGTGTGCTTTTCTGCTATCAATAGTTACTTACACATCACTTGGATTATCTTTGGATCTTTACTTCCAAGCTCCTCCTTTGGCAGCTTATGTTTTTTAGTCTATTGTACTTTCTTAAATGAATTCTACATTAATAACTTTTTGGGAAACGTAACAGAGTCTACAGATGATGGGTAATACCAATGCGTGGATTTTGGAGCCACTGCGGTGGTGAACCAGCACTGCGGGAGGGTTTCCCTCCGCAGGTGACTGGTGAAAGGGTTTCCCGGCATAAAGGAGCGTAAGCGCCCTTGCGGAGCCAGTGCGTTGCGCGGGTTCCCCGCGTTGTAGCACCTGGCGTCGGGTTAAGCGCGTTGTAGCGACTGGCGTTACCTGGCGTGATTTTGCGAAAAGTTTGTAGACGCGGAGTGGCTTCCCGTAAGGGTGCGGAGGAAACCTCTGCTCAAAGCTTTTCAAGACGGATTTTGGATTCCAACCATTGATTAATAGGCTAGTCCAGAATTTTGAAACAAGACTCCCTGCGCAAATTTGGTGTAATACCTTGCAAGAAAAAGAGAGTATAAAGGATGAAATATAAAGACTCGATTTCTGAAGTGTAAATATGACTTAATTAGTTCATTCTGTACAATTACACTTCACAATTTACACTTTAGATTTTTATTTATTACCAAAGGGAGCAGTTTGAGAAATAAGTACGTAGACAGAAAGAGGACATGGTGAAATGGGGACACGGGAACAAGAAAAATCATGATTCATGTTTTGCCCTTTGTCTGCTCCTGTTTCCATCCGGTTTTCCTTCCTTCTGCCCCACCGAAATTCTGTTAGCGTAGCTCCTCCACAAGGAGGCTCGCCGTGCGACGGCGCACCCTGTGGGAGACACGTAGACGGACGTAGTCCGGCTTCAAGGTAGAGTAGTGGATAAGCGAAAGTAGCCGCAAAGCGTCTAGAGAGTTCTCTGTGCTTTCTACTTATTTAATTTGGTAGATCAAACAAAACTGTAGACATATAATTTTCTGCCCATTCTGAACCAAAAGCTTTTTCCAGGACACGACGAGTTTTGTCATTTTGCTGCTGGTTGCTGCAATAATTATGCTGCCCAGCAATAATTTGTCTTACCTTGTCGGATGAAACTGGTGTGGAGGCGATCGCATTTTGGCAGTGAATCTCCAGAAATGCCTGCACGTGTTTGAGAAACATCGCTTCTTCTTCAGGTGAAGCCGGGCGGACAAAGATACAAAAATCAGAAAAGATGTGTCCCCATTCAGGTAATTCTCGCGGTTGAGAAAAATTGAATGTTGGCAGTGCCGAGAGTAATGAGATATAAGATTCTGGTAGGGAGCGATCAGAACTAACTGGTGAAAGATCCGCGATCGCTGCACTAATTTGTCCCCTACCTCCGACTAAATCGCAACCAAACATCGGCAAATCGTAATCTGGGCGGGGAAACATCACACAGTGCAAAATATCTAGCATATTTCCCACTTTTGCCAATTCCAAGTGCAATTTGCGAAACTGGGGTGTTTGATAGCAGCGATTTTCGATGGTTAGTTTCTCGCCTTCCAGTCTACCTTCTACATACCCCAGTTCTGCCGGCAAATTGTAGGGTGACAGATCTAGGTGCTTTTGCCAGACTGCTTCAATGCTATCAGCCAGTTGACGAATCAGAGGATGTTGTTGCTCGCGTAGTGAGGGCTTAATCGTTAACATCTTTTAATCAAGGAATCTTATCTAGTGGCCAGTGTACAGCCCGCCACGCGCTTGCTAACGTCGCTTGCAACATAACCAAACAATAACCAAGTGGTTAGTAGTTAGTCATTGGTTAGTGGTTGTCATTAGTTGTTCTCCCCATCTCCTCTGCCCCTGAAGCGCCCCTCTGCTTCTTCTCACGCTGCGGGCAGAGGTTCTTGGACATTGGTTTCTAATTTTTCCAATGTGTATGGATCGATTGCTTCTAGTTCACCATGATTAATGCTCCAGCAACAGTCGGCGATCGCTAACAAATCTCCTGCGTCGTGGGTTACTACTAATAACGTCCGATCTCGTTTTAGTTTCGCCAATAAATTTACCAGTTGTCTACGCATTGACCAATCCAAACCAGCCGTAGGTTCATCCAGCAATAATAAATTTGGCTGGCGAATTAATTGTACGGCTAAAGCCAAACGTCGTTGCTGACCACCACTTAATGCATGGGGTGATGACGAAAGCGATAAATGCTCTAAGCCCACTTCTTGCAATGCCTGCCTAACTCGCTCTGCTCCCAATTCTGGATGTCCTAAGCGCAACTCTTCTAAAATCGTACCGCCACAAAAATGCCGTTCAGGGAATTGAAATACTAATCCTGCTAATTGTTGTAGCTGTTCAGCAGTTAAATTTTGTTCGCGCCAGAAAACAGAGCCAGAAGTGGGTTCCGCTAACCCAGACAAAATCTCTAGTAACGTACTTTTGCCAGAACCACTTGGCCCGATAATCAGACCTAACTGTTGAGGTGCTAAGTTCAAATTAATAGATTTGAGAATTGAAGTTGGGCAAGCTGTGGGATGATAAATTAGATTTTTCAGATAGAGCATTTGCTAAAAGTACCAAAAAGTCAGCAACTTACTTAATTAACTACACTGCGAGCGGTTACAAAGTCCCGAAAAATTTATAGTGCATACCCTGCTCATATCTTCTATATAGCAGCTAGAATTACACTGCTGCCTCATTGCAGCGAGTTAAAACTTTAAATAATAGCTATAAGGGAATGGGAACCTGTAAAAATTACCACAGTCAAACAGTATAAAAAATTAGCCTAACACAATAGTGAGCGTGACTCACTTCCTTGCATTTTAAGTAACACATTAAACAAATTCAACAGCAATTCTTCTGAAGGAAACGTAACAATGATTAAAAGGTTTCCACCTGTGCAAGCAACTGTGCCTACTAGGTTGACCAAGCTTGCTCAAGTTGCTATTGCAACAACTCTAGTTCTCAATGTTTGGGGCAATCCCTCTGTTGCTGCCGATCCTTTTCGTAGCAAAGAAGCGCGTAACATTGGTAACAATACTGAAGCAGCATTCAACGCCATTTTCCAAAAGGGTGACTATAAAGCCGCCGAAAATTATCTACAACAGGCACTATCTAAAGAACCAAATGAACCCCTCGCCTATGCAATGAAGGCATCATTAGCATACACCAATAAGGATTGGGCTTCATTAGAAACCTATAGCAAGAAAACTTTAGAAATTGCCCAAAAACTAACTTCTAGCGATCCTTTACGCGGAAATCTGTATACTGCTGTTGGTCATTTTTTAGAAGGGGCAGTGATTATGCAGCGCGAAGGTACAGTCAGTGCTGCACCAAAAGCCTTAGGCAGACTGCGGGAAATTTATAAACATTTAGAGCAAGCCGAAGCTGTTGCTGCCAACGATGCAGAACTGAATTTGCTCAAGGGCTATATGGACTTGATGCTGGCTGTAAATTTGCCATTTGCTAGTCCAGAACAGGCAATAGAACGTTTAGAAAAAAATGCTGGGCCTCAGTATTTGGTGAATCGAGGTATTGCCCTTGCTTATCGAGATTTAAAACGGTACGATCGCGCACTTGAATATGCAGAACGTGCCTTAAAAATGACACCAGATAATCCAGAATTGTATTATTTAAAAGCCCAAATTCAACGCGGAATGGCAAAAAAAGATAAAAATCAACAAATGATGCAGGAAGCGGTAAATAATTTTGACAAAGCGCTGACGAAACAAGCTCAACTGCCAGCAGGTTTGGTAAAACAAATTCAACGCGAACGCCGCCTCACAGTTAGAGATATTGCTAAAGCCCAAAGGTAGGGGACAGGGGACAGGTGACAGGTGACAGGGGACTAGGGACTAGGGGCTAGAAATTTTAGATTTTAGATTAAGTTCCAATCCAAAATCGCTTTGCTCCAAAATCCAAAATTGAATTACCCAATCCCCAATACCCAATCACCAGTACCCAATACCCAATACCCAATCCCCTTCTTCTACAATTAGTCATGAGCAATAATTACTTAGAGATTTTTTAAGGAATGAAAATACAGTTTCGCGAATTTAACCCTTTTGATTTGTGGATTTGGCTAAAATTCAGCACTGTACCTTCTGCACGTGAAAGAGAGTATGTAGAAGAGCTTTTTGATTCTTGGTTTTATCTGGGCAAATTGGGCGCATTTAATGCCGAAAATCTCCAGGTACAGGAGACAGGATTAGATATCAGCTACATGAATTATGATTCAGAAGCATACGATAGAAGCTTGCTAGCACTGATGCACAATAAGGGTGACTTTGAATACCAAGGAGAATGGGCGCGTTGCTGGTTTGACTTAGGAACCTCTGATGCGATCGCTTTAGATATTCTGATTAACGCCATTCAGCAATTGGGTGTGGAGTACGTCACCATTGATGAAGTTTACATCGGCGGCGAGAATCCAGATTGGCCTGTCGAAGAAAGTGAAAGTCGTCCTTCGTTTATCTACGATAACTAGCGATAACAATGGGCAAATCAGGAGAAATTCGCGTCTTAGCCTTGGGATTAATTCGAGATAGCGAGTACGCAAAGCGTACGCTACGCGAACGCCTTTTCATCTCTCAAGGCTACGATAAATTTACGCAGCAAACTTTTTATCGTGCCTTGGGCGGTGGTGTAGACTTTGGTGAAACTAGTTTAGAAGCCCTCAAGCGTGAGTTTAAAGAAGAAATTCAAGCAGAATTAACTAATATTCGCTATTTGGGTTGTTTGGAGAATATATTTATTTATAATGGTCAACCTGGTCACGAAATCATTCAACTTTATGAATGCGATTTTGTTGACCCTAATTTTTATCAATTGGAAAAGATAGTATTTGCTGAAGGTGAACGACAAAAAACAGCTTTGTGGGTAGAGATTAGTCGCTTCAAATCGGGAGAATTAAAGTTAGTTCCAGAGCAGATTTTTGAATTTCTGTGATTGAGTGGACTGACACGACTAAAATTATGCGATAGAAAAGGCTCTTAGTAGCGCTATCTGAGCAGAAGTTGAGGACTACTATAATAGACTTCTAGCAAGCATCACGATCTACGTTAATTACAACCACAAATAAACACAGATGGACACAGATAAAATCTGTGTTTATCGGTGTCTATCTGTGGTCGATTTCTAAAATATGATTTTTGCTTGCCGTTTTAATTCACATTAAAAGTAAATTAATGAAAAAAACAATAAAAATTCGGGTAAAAGTATTTGGATTAATCCGAGATGAAAATCGGATTTTTGTTTCTGAAGATTATGATTCAGTAAAGCAACAAAAATATTATCGTGCCTTGGGTGGCAGTATTGAATTTGGTGAAACTAGCTGTGCCGCACTGGAGAGAGAATTTCAAGAAGAAATCCAAGCAGAATTAAAAAATATTCGCTATCGGGGTTGTCTGGAAAATTTATTTACTCTTGAAGGTAAACCAGGTCACGAAATCGTGCAAGTTTATGAATGCGAGTTTATCAATCCAAAGTTTTATCAGTTGCAGGAATTAGTTTTCGTTGAACCAACACATAATTCTCAACACAAAGCTCTTTGGATAGATATTGCTCGCGTTAAATCAGGTGAATTGAGGTTAGGGCCTGAGGATTTTTGTGATTATTTATAGACTAATAGCGGTTCACTTAAGCCTGCAAAGGCAGGCATTGTCTGTGTAGCCGCACCTTTTAAGGTGTCGACTACTGATTTGTAGAGTAGAACTGTTGGGCGTAAAAACGGGCATACCGTCCTCCTTGGGAAAGGAGAGAATCGTGCGTACCAGATTCTACCACTTGTCCTTGTTCTAGTACGAGAATACAGTCAGCGCGACGGACGCTGCTGAGGCGATGGGCAATAATAAAAACCGTACGGTTTTGCATCACTCGCTCAAGCGCCTCTTGAACTAATGCTTCTGATTCAGAATCTAGAGCAGAGGTAGCCTCATCCAAGATCAGAATTCGAGGATCGTTGACAATTGCTCTGGCGATCGCTAATCTTTGGCGTTGTCCTCCAGATAAGTTAACTCCACGCTCGCCTACCCAGCTATGGTAACCCTGGGAAAATTGGGTGATAAAGGAGTGAGCGTTGGCAATTTTTGCCGCTTCCTGAATCGCTTCTAAATCTAATTCTTCCTGACCGTAACCAATGTTTTCGGCGATCGTTCCCGAAAATAGAGTAATATCCTGGGGAACAATCCCGATTTGATGGCGCAAACTGGTTAGTGTCACATCGCGGATATCAATATCATCAATCAAAATTTGACCTGCTTGAGGATCGTAGAAGCGAAGTAAAAGACTAATTAAAGTCGATTTGCCTGCTCCAGAAGTACCAACCAAGGCAATCACATTACCAGGAGAAATTTGCAGGCTGAGATCCTTTAAAACTGGCTGATTGGGATTGTAGGCGAAACTAACATGGCTATACTCTACCTTGCCCATGACTCGTGGCAGCTGTTTTGCATTCGATTTTTCACTCAGACTAGGCTGCTCGGCCATTAATTCAAATATGCGTTCGACAGAGGCTTCAGTCTGTTTAAACTCGTTGTAATTGCTAATCGTTAAATCTATAGGCTGAATAAGTAAAGCTACGGCAGTTAAGAAGCTGACAAATTCTTGCCCGGTGAGATTGCCTTGAGAAATCTGCCATCCTCCCAATAAAAACAGCAGCATAATACTGACTGCTTCCAAAAAACCGACTACAGGAAACTGAATCGCTTTGAGTTGTTGAGTGCGATACTTAGCTAGGCGATTGTGTTCTGCTTCCCGATTGAATCGCTTTACTTCATACCCTTGTGCTGCAAATGCCTGAACAACGCGAATACCGCCAAAGACTTCAGTTAGTAGCGCAGACAAATTGGATACTTGATTTTGACTTTGGCGAGATAACACAAGTAATCGCTGACCAAATTGTCCAATTAACCAAGCCATTATGGGAGCTAATATCAAACCCGCAAGCGTGAGCGGCCAATTCAGGTAGAGCATATAAGCGGGAATAGCAATTAGCTGCAAGATATTGGAAAGAAACTGGTGAGATAACTTATCAACAATCTCGCCTACGCGATCAACATCTTCAGTCAAGCGATAAGTAAGATCACCTGTCTGTGCAGTTTCAAAGTAATCCAATCCGAGTTTGTGCAGGTGGGCATAGACTCGTTTGCGCACGTTCAAAGCCATTTCCAGAGCAGCATCGATCATAAAAATATTCTGCCCGTATTGAAACAGCCCCCGAACCAAAAATACTACAGTGGCTAGTCCGAGCCAGTAGGCAATCTGGTTAACATTTCCCTGACCAATAAAAAAAGCGACTTGCCCTGCTAGATAGGGTAGTAATAAGGTAAACAGCACGTATCCCAAGATACAAGCTACTCCCCGAACTAACAGCGGCCATTGGGGCCACAGATAAGGCAACAATTGCCAGTAGCTAGAGCGGACTTTCATTTTCTCCTTACTTTATTGAGATTCGGTAGCTTGTGCAACAGTTTCTACTAAGTTTCTCCTAGATAGGTTAGCAGAAGGCGGGCAATTCTCTCAGATGCACCAGGCGCGCCAAATCGCTGGCGTCCATTTTCTTGACACTTGGCAAGATAATCTGCATCTTGTAAAGTCTCGACTACTCGTCGAGCCGCTTGTTTGAGAATTTCAGGGGTTGCGGGCTTAGTGCCGATGGTTTGGGCAGAAATGCCTAATAGCCGTGTTTGTGCCTCTGCAAATTGATAGGTGAATTGAGGCCCCTCGCCGGGAATTTGGATCACAGGTTTGCCGATCGCTACTGCTAGATCCACTGCCAATCCCGCCATGCCAATGACGAGGGTAGATTCACAAACAATGTCACTGAAGGCATCTGAGTAACATCTGACTTCTGCAAGTGGTGGTGTGTCAGGAGAACTTCCCACAGGAGAATAAGTGAGTATGCCTTCATTTAGCTGCCAACCTTGAGTTTTAGCAATATCGTCCAGTTGTGCCATCAAATCTGGTACTAAAGCTGCACGAAATTGTACTCCTGGCTCAGGCATGATCTTGGCAATTTCTAACACCAGTTGCAACTGCAAACAGAAATTTCGCACGGCTTCTGGGATGCGCGAGCCTGGTAAGAGAGCGATCGCGGGAATATCTGGTTTGAGGTACAAGTTTTTACCTGTAGGCACAAGCCGATCTAAAGCCGGGATGCCACCAAACTGAGCTTTAGTTAAACCTTGTTTGTTTAGATCTTGGGCTGTATAAGGATCTCTGGTTACAACTGCCAGACATCGAGAAGAATTAAGATCGTGCCACAGAAGCGGATTGAGACGCAATCGCCCTTCGTAGAGGGCAGAAAGACAAGAGATAAAAGAGACAAAAGGGCGTTTCGTTAAGTAAGCGAATGTCTGAGAGACGACATCCCCAGTAGCCATAATCAAATCGCAGTTGGGAGCATACTGCAACACCGCTTGTAATTGCCGCCATGTTAACCCTATTAACCCCGATTGAAAATCTTTGAGCAAATAGAGGCGTCTCATGTAGAAGAATCCCCCAGAGGGCATTCTTTGGGTTGGGCCAATAATGGGGATGTTCAAGCTGCGGTAGGCTTTTCCTTCCCCCACAATTGGCATTGCTGCCATGTCAAGAGCAGGACACAATTGGCGCAAAGTTTGAATAACATGAGAGGTATGATTATCCTCTCCATGACCGTTACTAATAAATAAGATTCGCTTAGAAGAAGGCATTTTGGAGTTTTAATAGCAAAAGAAAAAAATGGTTGCTAAATATAAAATGCTTTGTTGTGAGACTTTTAGCCATTCCGCAGATCGGCAAAGAAATTCATGGTATTTTTACTCATGACACCATCAGCCCCACAAATCAGAGTACAAGATATTGACCACTGTGGTATAGTCGCTGGAATTATCGAAAATGTGCCGCGAGGTTGGGGATTGGTGACTGGGGACTGGGTACTGGGTACTGGGGATTGGGAAGAGGAGACGGGGACAAGGATATTGAACTTCTGAGGGTGAAGTTTGAGCTTCTGAAGCTGAAAGTTGAACTTCTGAGGGTGAAGTTTGAGCTTCTGAAGCTGAAAGTTGAACTTCTAATCTCAAAGTTCCAGTTTCTCCCCCTCTCCTCTACTCCTATGCCCAATGCCCAATGCCCAATGCCCCATGCCCTAATCCCCAGTCCCTAGCCTCTGGTAAATCTGCCATGCTTGAATTACTTTTCCTTGCATGAGCGCAGCTACTCCATTCAATGCTTGAATCTCCTGTGAATCAGGATTTTTAGTCAAACTCGGTTGCAGAGATTTTTCCGCTGCTCTTGGCTGCCAGTTATAGAGTTGGACAAATGCTAAATATGCCCAAGCGTAAGGATTTTCTGAGTCTAATTGAGTTACTTGTTCTAGGGCAGCGATCGCACCACTGACTCTTTTTTGCAACACGTTTGCTAAAGCCAAAGCATAAGCCCAATCACGATTTTGCGAATCCTGTTGCAATCGATATTCTAAACTCAATCGCGCTTGTTCTAAATAATCTTGGATGGGGTCGTATTGATTGATACGTCCAATTTCTGCAAACAATTGCTCTAATGCCTTTGTACCCTTTGGTAAAGTTGCCGCCAATACACGTAATTGTGTAAGTAAATCCAACTCTGGCGCACTTGTCGGGACTGCTTCTGGCTCAACTTGCAGAGTTATTTTTGGTACAGGGATTGAATAAGTTTCCCCAGAAACACGGTTAAGGTACATCGCTTCTAAAGTGTAATTTCCTGGCGTCACATCAGCAGGTGGTAGCATTGCTAATCTTTCAATAACTCGGAATGTACCTTGAGGTTTGTTTGCGCCTGCATGTAAATTTCCCATGCCGATACCGTGATCGTGTATCCATAATTTCTCCCCTGCAAGTTCCCTCCTTTCCCGCTCGGAGAGGTTTCGCCAAGTTAACAACACGATACCGTTTTGCAATTCTTCCCAAGAACCATTCCACTCATAAGTTACGGGTACTGGCACTTGTGGTGGGGCTTTTTCCGGTACCGTCACTTGTAACAAAGCAATCTGAGCTTGTGGTTGTTGAGAAATCTGTTTGACTTCTACTGGCGGTGTTTTTTGATGATAAAGCTTGAGAGTGGTGCCACCGGAATTCCAAGTTTTGTGAAGTTGAAAATTACCATCTTCCTCGACAGTTTTAACCATCAGAGCTTGAGCTTTCGGGACTGAACCTTGTTTGCCACTTTTGCTTAGAAACCACGAAAGCGATCGCGCATCCTGTTGGACAAACTTCTTTTTGACTCCTACCTGTCTACCGTAAACTTGGAAATTTGCCAGCCTTCCATAATAATTCAAATTGTGTTGATTAATTTTTTTCGTTGATGGTAACACTCCCAAAGTAGAACGCAAATATGGTTCTGTTTCAACGATTTGGGCTATTACTTGGGGCAGTGGTAACTCTTCTTTCATATTAGGGAACTGCCGGGCATTTGGACTCAAAGCAAGTGTAATGCCATTACCAATAAATCCTCCAATGGGAAATAGGTTGAACAACATTAAAAGCACTGCTAAACCAAAAGTACCCCAACGAATCCGCTGTCCCCACAAACTACGAAGACGAGTTAACCCATATGCTAAAACTACTGTTAGTACTGGTAAATAAGGCAATACATAACGGTCATCTTTATTTGGGTTTAGTGATGACAGTAAATAAGCGCCTATCCAAAATATTGCCAACCATTTCAGGCTCCAGGCAGGGGACACGGGGAAACAAGAGGACGCGGGGACACGGGGACGCGGGGACA
The DNA here is from genome assembly GCF_030381805.1 of Chlorogloeopsis sp. ULAP01. Classification (NCBI taxonomy): domain Bacteria; kingdom Bacillati; phylum Cyanobacteriota; class Cyanophyceae; order Nostocales; family Chlorogloeopsidaceae; genus Chlorogloeopsis; species Chlorogloeopsis sp. ULAP01. The sequence goes on along the minus strand of NZ_JAUDRH010000004.1, from coordinate 100,531 downwards.
CGGGGAATTTTTCTTTCTCCGCCTCATCTACCGCAGTCAGTCCCCAATAAAGTAGTAAAGCAAATATTGGTATAAGTAATAACGGCCAAGAAACTTGAGCGGGCAATTGATGCCAGTAATAAGTCCAGGCTTCCAGCGTATTTAAAGGTGGATCGTCTTCAGCAATGGCAGAATCTATCGTTGCCCGTTTGCCAGAAGTGAGAATAATTAACCAATTGGCACGATACCAAGGAGCAAATACCAAGGTTGATAATAATAAAGCGCCAAGCAACTGCGCCAGTTGTCCCCAACGGCGTTGACGAAGTGAGGTCAACCCAACCCATGCGATCGGTGTGAATAGAAAGAATAACGCCGTTTGCTTTACCAATAAGGCCAAACCCAAAGATAAACCAAACACTGCTGCCAGGAGGAGAGGAGGGGGAGCAACAGATGAGGGAGATAGGGAAGATGGGGAGGATGGGGAAGAATTTACTCTTATCAATTCCTCACCTCCCTCAACTCCTTGTCTCCTTGTCTCCTTGTCGCTATTTCCTTCTGCCTTCTGCCCTCTGACTTGAAAGAGGGTGTAGGGGTATAAGGGTTTAGGGGTGTAGGGGAAAGAATCCTCTTTCATACTTGGTGGTGTACGAAGTTCATAGGGACTGCCTTCTGCCTTCTTAAGTGTGACTTGCCAAAGCGTGAAGCAAAAAAAACTGAAGGTGACAGCAGATGTTAGAGGATAATCAAGGAGAAAATTTAGACGTAATACATAAAGAGCGGGGATGACTTGGCAGAGTGCAGCTGCCCATAAGCCTACAGTACTGTTAAACAAGGCTGTGCCTAATCCATAGACTGAGCCTAGTAAAATTGCACTGAATAACAACATTACTAGTGCAGCTTGATCGGGGCCAGTGCCAAATATATTCTGTACAACAGCTGCAAGAATGTAAGTTAAAGGCGGTATTTTAGAAGAAATCGTCCAAAAACTTTGCCACCACTCGCTATCCCACCATTGAGGGTTTTGCAGCGCTTGCCAATAATTCAACGTACCAGTTAAATAATCTGCCTGATCCCAAGCTGGAATGGAGCGATCTAAGGCGAACCAGATGCGATCGCATACTGCACCTAATAACCAAATAATGCCCAATATCAGTAAATTTTTGCAGCCTTTGCTTGGATATTTTTGATGACTCATAAGCTAGGAGGTTGTGTTTCTAAATTGGTGACGCCTGCTAGCAATAACGCAAGAGCGCATTCGCAAAGCCTAGAGGATTAACCCAGTCCCATTTGGCAGCATTGGCACAAAAAGCTACCTACTGGCAAATACCTATTATCTACTGCCGGGAGGGAAATAAATAAACCGCTATCAAACGCGATCGCTTCAAAATCAGATATTGTTCCCTCAAGGGGCAAATTTTACCTACAAAGTACCAGTAGAAACACAACCGTAGGCAGGTAGTTTTTGTGGCTCTTCAAATCGCATCTACAGTTGGGCCAACAAATTACCATGTTTCCCTACTCATATACTTACTTAACCTACTTACTTAACTATTGATAAATTTTATGACTAATTTAGTTTAGAAGCCTGCAAGCACGAGTTGCAAGAAGAAATTCAAGCATAATTAACTTATATTCGCTATTTGGACTGCTTAGAGAATATATTTATAATGGTCAGCGCAGTCACGAAATAATTTAAATTTGTCAATGTGATTTTGTTAACCATAACTTTTATCAAGTAGAACAGATAGTATTTGCTAAAAAAGATAGTGATTGCTAAAGTAAACGACAAAAAACAAGGATTAGCTTTTTGGACAAAAACTGGGAGCGAGTTTTTTGACAACTTTGGGATTACTTGTTTGCTGATGAGGGGGAACTTTTTGTTCCAACATCTCGATGATTAGCCTGGAGAAAAGTTATTAACTAATGGCTAAATACAAATTTTTCTATACCCTCAATTCGCTGCTGCCATTTTCCATAATGGATCGCTACTTGGCTAGCGAACTACTGCCACCATTTTTATTTGGTGTTGGGGCTTTTTCTTCCATCGGTGTTACAATCGACACTGCTTTTGACCTAGTCAGGAAAATAATAGAATCAGGGCTACCAATAGGCATTGCCTTGAAAGTTTTTTTATTGAAATTTCCTGAGTTTGCTGTTTTAGCTTTGCCTATGTCCACGCTCCTTGCTACTCTGATGACTTACAGTCGTCTATCTAGCGAGAGTGAGTTAATTGCCCTACGTGGTTGTGGGGTCAGCACTTATCGCATGGTGTTGACTGCTGTAATCATGAGTTTTTTAGTGACAGTATTAACGTTTGTATTTAACGAGCAGATTGTACCAGCAGCTAATTATCAAGCATCTCTAACTCTAGACAAAGTGTTGAAGTCAGATAAGCCAACATTTAAGCAGGAAAATATTTTTTATCCAGAATATCGGTACGTTCAGCAGAATGATGGTGACAAGGAAAAGGTTTTGACACGCTTGTTTTACGCCGACAAGTTTGATGGTAAACAGATGAAAGGCTTGACTATTATCGATCGATCGCAAGAAGGTCTCAATCAAATTGTTGTGGCTGAATCATCTCAATGGAATCCAACTCAAAGTGTCTGGGATTTCTACAACGGTACTATCTATTTAATCGCCCCCGATCGCTCTTATCGCAATATTGTCAGGTTTGAAAAACAACAGCTTAAACTACCCCGCACAGCATTAGATGTGGCACAAAGAAGCCGTGACTACGGTGAGATGAACATTATCCAATCGCTAGAACAATTGGAATTAGAACGTCTCGGTGGTGATGAGCAAAAGATTCGCAAACTCCAAGTGCGGATTCAACAAAAATTTTCTTTGCCTTTTATCTGTGTGGTTTTTGGTTTAGTTGGTGCGGCGATGGGAAGCATACCCCAACGGACTGGGCGAGGCACAAGTTTTGGTGTCAGCGTTATAGTGATATTTACTTATTATTTGTTCTATTTTATTACTGGTGCTATGGCACAGGCAAAAATCCTTTCTCCCTTTATGGGAGCTTGGTTGCCCAACTTTGTGTTTTTGGGAGTAGGTATATTTTTATTGAGGCGAGTCACGCGATCTTAACTAGAAACTGAGGTAGAGGTAATAACCCAAAGGTGTGGGTAAGAAGAAGTTGAATCGCTAATCCAAATTTCTAACAGGTAAAAGGGACTGGGGACTGGGTACTCGTGACTGGGAATTGGGTGGAAAGCGGAAAAATTATGGAAGGGGCTTTAAACCCCTCCCAAATTTTGCAACCTCCCCCAGTACCCAGTACCCAGTACCGGGAGCGGCGTTCCTCCCCCACCTAAAGGTGGGCGATCAGTGGGGGACTCCTCGCCGCTACCTGTTGATAAACAAACCACAATCAACTCCTCGTCAAATCCCGTAAGAACGGGGATAGGGCTTGAGGAGTTTCTTAGCCTGATAAATATAAATGACGTTGGTAACTACACCACCTCGTCGAATCGATACTGTTTCGAGCTCAATTAGGCTGCTAAAGTAAGTTCGATAGCTAGCCATCAAGTCTTTTCTGTGATTAAAAGAGGCAGTAGTGATATACAGAGCATCTTTTCCCAACCATTGATCGGCCCTTGACCAAAAAGCAAAGCCACGTAAATCTTTACCAATGTCAAAACAAGTAATCGGTATTTGAGCTAGAGGTCTAAGGGACATGGCAATCGGCCCACCCAGGTAATAGCGATTGGTGAATATAAAGTTAGAGTTCTCTAACGCCGCACGCAGGACAGGAGATTCAGCAAAGCCGCGCCGTAGTTGCTGAATATCAATTAATTCTGTAGAGGGATCGTCTTTGGGGGGTAAAAACCCTCCCATCAAAGCGTATTGGCTGGGCTTTTGTAATATTCCTGCTGTCACTTGGAGCAGAAGAATAAATAAAATGGTGGCAACCATAATCCCTGAACCTAAAAGCCATCGCCGCACCCGAAGTCGGGATTGCTGCTCCCAGATGACTGCCCGTTGTCCTAAGAGTAAAGTAATTCCCCAAAATCCTGGCATCGGCCAAGCTGGCAAAATTTGCCGATATCCCCCCAGGACTGTAAATCCCAAAATCAGGGGCAGAGAAACCCATAAAATCAATAGTTCACAAGCCTCTAAATCTCTCCCATAGTTTGGTGATTTCCTAGAAAAAAGTTGAGTTATTCGAGCCAGGGCTGATTGCAAACTCACCCACCACAGCGGTAATCCAATGGTTGGGAACAGGTAAACTACTCCAGCTAAACTGACGGCTCCTACACTCAGCAGATTGTAGCCGCTTTTGGGTACCGCTCGCTGTGATTGAAAACTAAAGGACACCCAATTATGCTGCATATTCCAAAACAATATTGGCAAGATAGTTATGACAAATAAACCTAATCCTAACCATGCCCAAGGAGAGCGGACTACACAGCGATGAGGTGGACTTGTTAAACAAAAACCAATTAGCCCCAGACCCAAAATAAAACCGTGATATTTGCTTAGGCAGGCTAATCCAACTAGGATACCAAGGTAGCTTAAGCGATAACTAGGGACATACTTCACAAGGCTTTGCTTTTGAGTTCGAGGCTGCCGAAAAAATTCATTGGCTGCACAATATAAACTGGCTGACCAAAAAAACATCAGTGGGCTGTCAGGTAGGCTGAGGATGCCAAAGCCAACTAGAAAAATTGGACTTATGGTAGCGATCGCCAATGTTAGGTTGGCAGCCTTGTCAGAAAATAGTCTTTTGCTAGCCAGATACAATAGCACCAAACTGCCTGTGTACAAAATCAGCGCTCCCAGGCGAATCGTGAATTGGGATACATCTCCAGTCAACCACGGTCCAAAACCAGTTGTGAGTGCAACCAGAACTGGATGATCGAAATAACTCCAGTCCAGATGCAGGCTGTAAAGATAGTAGTAAGCTTCATCAAAGGTAGGGTAAAGCCAGAAAGCAAGGAAGCCTCGAAACAGCAGTCCCCCAAACAGCAAAAAAAATACTGACAAATTAGTTTTTTGCGCTAACAATTTCTGAGCTATTTGCATTTACTTGAATTCTTACCCAAAATATTTTGGCTGGCTGTATGCTTGCACTAAATCCACTATTTGCTTAAACATCTGGTGATTATATGCCACACAACCGTTTGAAATCTTCCGTTTTTCAGTTTTTCCGTTAAGCTAGGTCATTTATGCTACCATTTCTACTTGCTTCTCTCATCTGATTTGGGCCTTTTTTTGGATTGGTGACAAATAGTAGTAATTTTATTTTTATGAAAATGGTTCAGCAAGAACAGCCTGTTTATGAATTATCTGATGAATATACCCTCAAACGCAGTCATGATTTGTACACGGTTTTGAGAATTTTAAAACGACTGAGTCAGTTATTTATTTAAGGAAATTAATTAGTTATTTTTAGATAAAACTATTTTGTAGCAAAATTGTAGCGATCGCTTTTTTAATTGTGAACAACTTGACTTTGCCTTATTTGCCTCAAATGCCAGAAATTTGGCAATCTACTCTCAATTGGCAACCAACAGCCCAGCAGCAAGAACAATTCCAAAGATTGTATGAATCAATCTTAGAGGGTAATCAAAAGCTGAACCTAACTCGCATCACTGCCCCTGAGGAATTTTGGGAAAAGCATCTTTGGGATTCTTTACGGGGAATCGCCCCTTTGTTGAAAGATGAGAAATTAGGGGAAGCTAGTTCTCCTACTTGTGTTGATATTGGTACAGGTGCGGGTTTTCCAGGAATTCCAGTCGCAATTGCTTTACCCGATTGCACGATTACCCTTTTGGACTCTACTCGAAAAAAAATGGCTTTTCTGGAGCAAGTAGTGTCTGCACTTGAGCTTAATAATGTCAAAACTCTAACAGGCAGAGCTGAAGAAATAGGACAACAATCTCAACACCGCCAACAATATGACATGGCATTAATTCGCGCTGTTGGGGCAGCCTCAGTTTGTGCTGAATATACTCTACCACTGCTCAAACAAGGCGGTTTAGCAATAGTTTACCGGGGTAACTGGACGGAGGATGAAAACACTGCAATGGAAAATGCAGTTCAGCAACTGGGTGGTGTGATTGAATCAATCGAAAAATTCACAACTCCCTTAAGTAATAGCATCCGCCACTGTCTTTACTTACGCAAAGTTGCAACTACACCAGCTCAATTTCCCCGTGCGGCTGGTATACCCACACAAAAACCTCTGTAAAGCCATCTTTTGTCCTTTTTTGTTTGCATTCACAATTAAAACAGGACAAAAGACGAATACTAGTTTTTACTGGTTAATTAGCTTTCTAAGCTTTTTGGGCATCTGCAAAACGCCTGTTAATCTCATCCCAATTCACAACATTCCACCAAGCATTTAAATAGTCGGCACGGCGGTTTTGGTACTTCAGATAATAGGCGTGTTCCCACAAGTCATTACCCATAATTGGATATTTGCCTTCACTGAGGGGAGTATCTTGATTGCCTGTAGTCATAATCTCAAGCCTGCCATTTGGGTTGCGAACAAGCCAAACCCAACCACTACCAAAACGCTTAGTACCAGCTTCATTAAACTGCTTTTTAAAATTTTCAAAACTGCCAAAGTTTTGTTGAATTGCAGATGCGATCGCTCCTGTTGGTTCTCCGCCACCCTTTTGTTTCATAATTCTCCAAAACATCGAGTGGTTGATATGACCACCACCATTATTACGTACTGATGTGCGAATATCTTCTGGCACGCTATTGAGGTCACGTAATAAATCTTCAACACTTCTATTTTTGAGTTGTGGATACTTCTCTAATGCTGCATTCAGATTTTTGACGTAAGTAGCATGGTGTTTACCATGATGAATGCGCATTGTAGCTGCATCTACGTATGGTTCTAAAGCTGTGGGTGCATAAGGTAAAGGTGGGAGTTTAACCTCTCCTACACTACTTGCAATAGTTGTAGTTGATTCAGTAGTGGCAGTAGCTAAGTTAGAAGTAGCAGTAGTTGTTGAGGTGGCAGCCAGATCATCTTCAGCCGAAGTACAACCATAGAAGGCAGCAGCACTAGCACTTGCTCCAAGTAAAAATAAGAAATGCCGACGATTAAGAGTCATGTTAGCCAACGAAACCAATAAATCGGTGAAATTTGTTTGCAGTTTTTATTTTCTTAGATAAACTCACCGATTCATAGATATTTCGGACGCAGATGCGATTAATTAATCACATCTTTAAACTTTACAAGAGTTAATATGTTAACTAGCTCCGTGACAAACGTTGTACTGCCTCACCACCTAAAAGCTGATGTGCTTGCATAAGGAAGTGAGGAATTTTGTCAGCATGGGGGCTACGGGAAAGACATTGTCCCAAGTCTAGTTTATCTATTTGGTCTGCTTGATTACCGGGAAGCCAATGACCAGCATTACCAAGTAGGTTGTAGCGCATTTTAGCGTAATCAACTAGATCGTAGGCGATCGCTAAATTTCTCAACCACAAAATTACAGGAATATTAACTTGTCCGGGTGTTTCTTTATAGGTAGGTAAATTGACGTGCCAAGTTTTAACCCAGTCTTCTCCTAAAGTTGCTATGGCTTGTTGCTCTAATCTTGCTAAAATTGGTGGCAACATACTTGAGGCATGATCTAACAACTCTAAAGTTTTCAGGTGTTCATCGAAGTCTGATGGTTTTGCTGCACCTAAACTGAGAGTATGCACCTGAGAATGGCTTAAACAAAATAGATCGTTAAACATTATCGGACTCAAGGGAGCACAAAGTTTAACTAACTTTTGTGGCGGATCGTATAACTTCCCACCTTTATCTGATGGACTAATGATAAATACTCCCATATCATGACGGGTTGCAGCTTCAATGGCAGGCCAATTATTTTGATTAATGTAATACCAATGCAGATTAATATAATCGAATTGGTTGGTATTAATTGTCTCAATAATAGTATCTGTCGGCCCGTGGGTAGAAAAGCCAATAAACCTAACTTTTCCCTGTGCTTGCAGTTTTCTTGCTACTTCCAGGCAGCCACCAGAACCAATACTGTAATTTAATAATTCAGTATTATTAATACCGTGTATTCCCAGTAAATCAACATAATCTAGCCGCAGATTTCGTAGTGATTTTTCAAAGTCACGTTGAAATTCTTTGGCATCCGCTTTCGGACTAACTTTAGTCTGTACAATCAGCTGTTCGCGGGGGAACTTAGGCAAAATTCGCCCTAACTGCATCTCAGAAGTTCCATAGCCACGGGCAGTTTCGATGTGATTGATGCCTACTTCAATCGCGCGTTTAATAGTTTTTTCTAGATTTTCCTGGTTGTTTTTGGGAATTTGCCACTGCGGTACATCTTGCCATTGATATTGGTATCTCATCCCACCGCAGGAAAACACAGGCATCTGTAATTCTGTGCGACCAAATCTTCTGTATAGCATTCACTACACAAGTTATAAGTTAACGATGACGAGTTTTGAACTTTTAACTTAATACTTATAAATTTTAACTCCTATTGATAAAGCAAAGCCCCGGCTAGAATTTTAGCTGGGGCATCATTAGCATTGTCGGTTAATGTAGAATCTTAGATGCTAAATCTTAAGAAAGTGTTAAATGTTAAGAAAACTTAGCAATTCGATGCAATTAGCAGAGTTTTGTTAAAGTTTTATGACTTAAGTGTGAATGTTTCAAAGAGTTCGCCAAAGCTTAATTTTTTTGTCGTAACTACCACTAGCAAGTACTTTGCCATCAGGGCTAAAGGCGATCGCGCTCACCCAATCGGAGTGTTGATTGAGTGTATTTAACAATTTTCCTGTGGTTAAATCCCACAGCTTGATACCATCTCTACCAGCACTGGCTAGGGTACGTCCATCTGGGTTGATGGCAATGGCGTTTACCCAGTTGTTATGGGCTGTGAGGAAATGGACTATCTCCCCTGTATTAACTTTCCAGATTTTAATGGTGCGATCGCGACTAGCAGTGACTAGAGTTTGACTATCTGGTGTAAAAGCGATCGCACTAACTGTATCGGTGTGAGCTACAACTTTGCGGATGAGTTTGCTAGAATTCAAATCCCACATTTTAATTACACCCTGATTGTCACCACTTACCAATATTTGACCATCAGGACTAATCGCCATTTCAGAGATGAGATTATCAAAGCGTACTAGAGTAGCGAGTGGACGCTGTTGGATAAAATCCCACAGCTTAATGCCGTCTAAGCCCGCACTAGCAAGAACTTTGCCATCGGGGGTAATAGCAACAGACAAGACATTGCTGGTATGTCCTAGCAAAGAACGATTGAAGTTATGAGTTTTGAGATTCCAAAGATTTATTGTGGTGTCATTACTACAGCTAGCAAGAGTTTTACCATCAGGGGAAATTGCTAATGATTCCACAGTTGTTTTATGGGCTTTGCGAATAATGCCAATTCGCTTACCAGTTTTTGTACTCCACAGACGAATTACACCATCGTTTTCCGCACCACCACTAACAAGAATTTTGCTATTAGGACTGAAGGTGAGAGATTTAACTGTCCCAGAATGTCCTTTGAGAGTGTAAGCTAGTCGATAATTGGCAAAATTTTTGCTTGTTTGAAGATTAGTTTGAACTTCAATAGCTGCATGGGTTGCGATCGGTATAGATATGCTGAAAGTACTTACTATGCCGACTACTAAGCCAATCGTGCTGTAGTAAAAAGATTTATATTGGCAATTATTCATAAATTTAGGATTGGGGGCGAATACCAACGACATACCTTCGGTTGCTTGATACAAAAAATCTACCTACAACTTAGTGATGTAGGTATTTACGATGTATCTATAATTCCCCAATTTCTAATCTAAAATCTCAAATTTAAACTTACTGGGGTGGTTTTTTCTTAGTTATAGTTAGCATTGGTAAAGTTGTACTAGAAGAGCGGGAGGGCAGGTAATGTTGCACTACAGGTTCTTCAGTAATTGGACGACGCTGTTGGCTGCGCCATACTTTCAATAACAGTGTTACCCCTGCTGTTCCCAAACCAAAAGCGAACAATGACCAGCTATCGTCGAATCCACCAATTATCGCATCTACTAAGCCCATCGTAATCAAAACACTAAGTACTGGTTCTTTTCGGTAGGCTGACTTTAAAAAACGAGGCAATACAGCATTCATCACAGCTTGGTTTATTTTAGTTCACCTTATTGTTTAAATTTATCTAGATTCTCTTATCCGCAATTGGCACTCTTTTAGAATAGCCTTTATCATATTATAATTTTCTTGTTTGAACGATACACTGATGCAGCTTTCTTAACTAGTCTGATCACCAGCCGGAAAATCCAGCTGGCTTAAACTTTTGTGTTTAATTAGCTAACGGTCGGCATAACTGTGGATTTGTGCTAATTGCTAATCCTATTTTAGACCCAGCCACGATAAAACCCCTTGGTCAGTGACATATTCAATCACTACCATAAGAATAAAGCCGACCATAGCCGCTCGACCATTTAAACGCTCGGCATATTCATTAAATCCGAATTTTGGCTCCTCTAGTTTGGGAGTTACGCTTGGCTGTGGTTGTGTCATCATTTCAAAAACCTCTATCAGGTATGTAAAAATTTATTAGCGCTTTAACGGCAATACATTTTAAGCTATGCAGCTTGATTGCCGCTTTTACAATTATTTACTATTCTTAATATATTTTAGAAAGACTCTGAAAATCGTCAAGAGTAATTGTTGGAAGTATATTTGGCAATGTCAGGATTAGCCCATACCTAATTTGAAAAACACGATCCACAGTTGTACCAGAAGATAGAAGGCATGAGGTAGAGGGCAAAAAAGTGATTGGACAGTTATGCTGAAGTTATTAATTGCTAATTATTTGTAGAACTGGATATCGGGTATTTTTCGTAGTCTCTGATTCAAAATCCAATAGATGAGACTGACAAACTAAACTAAACAAATATTATTTAGAGGCCGTAAATGGAAATAGGTGTTCCCAAAGAAACTAAGGATCAAGAGTTTCGGGTTGGGTTAAGTCCGTCTAGCGCTAGAGTTTTAAAAGAAAATGGACATACCATTTTTGTGGAAACTCAAGCTGGCGTTGGTGCTGGATTTACAGATGACGATTACACAAGTGTTGGCGCAGAAATTGTTCTGACTCCGGAAGCTGCTTGGAATCGAGACTTAGTGATCAAAGTTAAAGAACCACAATCTAAAGAGTATAAGTTTTTGCAAAAAGGACAAATACTTTTTACATATTTGCACTTAGCTGCTGACAGAAAATTGACAGAGCATTTGATTGATTGTGGTGTGTGTGCGATCGCCTACGAAACAGTTGAACAGAATGGAGCCAACAAATTGCCTCTGCTAACACCGATGAGCATTGTTGCTGGGCGGTTGGCAGTACAATTTGGAGCAAGATTTTTAGAACGTCAGCAAGGTGGTAGAGGTGTTCTTTTAGGCGGTGTTCCTGGAGTTAGTTCCGGCAAAGTGGTTATTTTAGGTGGAGGAGTAGTTGGTACAGAAGCTGCAAAAATTGCTGTCGGCATGGGAGCCAGCGTTCAGATTTTGGATGTGAATGTAGAACGTTTGGGTTATTTGGAAACTTTATTTGGTTCGAGAGTAGAACTGCTCTATAGCAACTCTGCCAATATTGAAGCAACTGTTAGCCAAGCAGATTTATTAATTGGTGCAGTTTTATTGCCAGGACGTAGAGCACCGATCCTCGTCAATCGCAATTTGGTAAAACAAATGCGTTCTGGTTCAGTAATTGTTGATGTGGCAGTAGATCAAGGGGGTTGTGTGGAAACCTTACATGCTACATCTCATACTCAACCAGTTTACATTGAAGAGGGTGTTGTACATTATGGTGTTCCCAATATGCCAGGGGCAGTTCCTTGGACAGCAACTCAAGCTCTTAACAACAGTACTTTACCATATGTATTGCAATTAGCAAATCAGGGTTTGGAAGCATTAAATAATAATCTACCATTGGCTAAGGGGGTGAATGTGCAGAATCATCGCCTAGTACATCCTGCTGTAGCTGAGGTATTTCCGGATTTAGTTTAGGGAATGGTTAGTGGTTAAGTTTTTGACCACTAACTACTATCAACTATCCACTAACCAATTTTCTCAGACAATACAATTGCTTTGTACCAATTTTGCCACCGAACTAATCAAATTAATTGGTTCGACTGGTTTGGATATATATATTTGGAAGGCTGATTCCTGGGAAGTTTTAGAATCTTCTTGCGGTTTGGAATCGGTGAACAGTGCTATAGCTGGTATTTTTCCGTGTTTTTGTGGTTGTAAATTTCTTAATTTTTGGAGCAGGGTATAGTCGTCTTCCTTTAGCAAGCAAATGTCAGCAATCAAGATATCTGGTTGGGATTTGTCTATAGCTGAAAGTGCTAAATTAACTGAAGCGACAGCTGTTACTTTTGCTCCAGATTCTTGCAGTAAGCTGGAGATCTGCTCTTGCGTTTCAGTATCGTCTACTAGTAAAATCTGCAAACCACAAAGAGGTGACTCTGGTGAAGACAAAGATGTTAACTGGTGAGCAGATAGATTAGACTTTTTTAGGCGATCGCCCCATTCGCCCTCCTCTGTATCCTCCCCTGTCTGTTGCTGCTCTGTTTCTAATAAAGGTAGTGTGACAGTAAAGGTGGCTCCCTGCCCTACTCCTGCACTATCAGCATGAACACTCCCACCATGCATTTCTACTAAATAACGCACGATCGCCAAACCTAGTCCCAATCCACCGTGGTTTCTAGTTATACTGCCATCTGCTTGACGAAAGCGATCAAAAACATGGGGAAGAAAATCTGGGCTAATACCAATACCTGTGTCTTTTACAGTAATTTGAGCATAATTAGGAATTGGTGATTGGGGATTGGCTGTTTTTCTATCTTTAGTATCTAATCCCCAGTCACTAGCCCGTGACAATCGCACCTCTATTTTGCCGCCACTAGGTGTGAATTTAATTGCATTGTTAAGCAAATTCCATACAACTTGCTGTAAACGATTGGAATCTCCTGAGACGATCAAAGAGGAGGGAGGGAAAAGAGAAGAAGGTGAGGCAGAAGAATTATTTTCTTCCTCTATCTTCCCCTGTTGCTGTGTCTCACCCTCTGTTTGACTAGATTCAATAAAGTACTTGAGTTGAATATTTTTCGCTTCTGCTTCCAGATATGCGCCGTTGGTAACGGTTGAAATGATGGTTTCCAGATTCACGGGACAGATATTAAGATTTAGTTTGCCTCGCATAATCCGCGAAACATCTAAAATATCTTCTATTAATTGTGCTTGCAAAGTTGCATTGCGTTCAATTGTTTCTATTGCACGGGCGATCGCTTTTTCGTCTAATTTTCGCTGACGCAGTAGTCTTGCCCAACCGAGTATGGAAGTTAGGGGTGTGCGGAGTTCGTGGGAGAGGGTTGCTAAAAATTCATCTTTGAGGCGATTTGCTGTTTCTGCTTCTTGCCGTGCAGCCTGTTCACGAATGAGTTTGATGTGTTCTTCTTCAGCTTTTTTGCGATCTGTAGAATCTTCTACTGTGCCGACAAACCCGATCACGTTACCTTCTTCTGAAAGCATTGGGGATGAGGATAGGTAAACCCAACGCTCATTTTTTTCCGGAGTGAGGATGCGAAATTCGCCTTTATATTCTCGACCTTCTCTTGTTGCAGTATACCAGTCAGCAACAATCTGTTTTTTGTCTTGCAAATGAATTCTTTGCGTCCAAGCTTCGTCTAAATTATCCTGGTTTGTCAAACCAAAGATAGCTTGGTAGCAGGGATTAACGTAAGTGCATTTACCTAATTTATCTGCAAGAAATATACCTACAGGTGAACAAGCACTCAAAGAGCGAAACATTTCTTCGCGTTTTCTGAGTTCGGCATTCATTGCTGCTAATTGTAAGGCTTGTCGCTTCACCTCAGCAGTTTTCTGAAATAAATCAATAAATGCTGCCACTTTAGATTTCAAAATTTCTGGCTCAATTGGCTTGAATAAGTAATCTACTGCTCCCAGTGAATAGCCTTTATACACCATATTGTCGCTGGTGTTGAAAGCTGTAACAAAAATAATTGGTGTGTGGCGCGATCGCTCTCGCTGTCGAATCAGAGTTGCTGTCTCGAACCCGTCCATATCTGGCATCTGCACATCCAACAGTATTACGGCAAAATCCTGATTGAGCAAATGTCGTAAGGCTTCTGCACCTGAGGTAGCCCTGACTAAATTTTGACCGAGGCTATCTAAAATTGCCTCTAGGGCTAATAAATTTTCTGGATGGTCGTCTACCAACAGAACATTGACTTTCGGTTCAAATGACATTTCGACTGTACACTTTTAGAAATAGACCAAGCGGTTTTGGTATCTTTGTTATTGACTTTGACGTGTTAGCTGGCTCTGTTCACACTATCTTAAGTTATAGATTTGCCTGTTTGCTAATATCAATAGTTTATAGGTTATTGGAAAATAAATATTGAGATAAAAACTTTAGCATTAAAGTTTGCAGATATTTACTAAGAAAAATGCAATATCCTCTAAGGGTATAATTTTATCTACCACTCCAGTAGTGATGGCAGCAGCAGGCATAATCGGACAAGAGGCTGTGGATGGCTCTTCTACTATAGTTAAGCCACCTCTTGCTTTAATTCTAACTAGTCCTTGCACACCATCTTGATTGGCTCCTGTCAACAGTACACCAATGACGTTTTCTGCGTATGCATCTGCTGCTGTCTCAAAAAGCACATCTATTGATGGTCGTGCGTAGGTGACAGGAGCATCTGTAGACAAAGTAAAATAATCATAATTTACGGTTTTGTCCTTATTTTCTATCAGCAAATGATAATCGGCTGGTGCTAAATATACTGAACCCGCTAATATTTCTTCTTTGTCTTCTGCCTCTTTGACACTTAGTTGAGTGCAATTCTGCAATAAAGCTCTTAGTGTGTAATCAGAATCTTTATGACGATGTTGGACAACAGCTATAGGCACTGGGAAGTTTTGGGGCAAGCCCGATAGTATCACTTGTAAAGCGTTTAATCCACCCAAAGAAGTGCCGATAACAATCAGTTTAAACGTCATAATTTTGTTACTGGTTGATAAATAGAGACGCGATATTCCTCGCATCTGTGCATGATGTAGTCGTGTCACGCCAGTAGTGGCGTGACAAGATCAAAATGGTGTAACCACTAACTAATTCTGCGATAAAGCTTTTCACTGCCTACTATCTGCTCATAGTCTTTTTCATGGGGTGTAAACCTGATTGATTCTTGACGTCCTAAGCCTAAAACTCCTAATCTAATTAAGCTATCGTATAAAAGTGTATGAACTCTACTTTGCAATGCTTTGTTAAAATAGATTAAAACATTCCGACAAAAAATTACATTAAATTCATTAAAAGAATTATCGGTTGCTAAGTTGTGTAATGAAAAAATAATATTTTCCTTCAGTTCTGATGAGAAAATAGCATTACCATATGCAGCAGTATAATATTCAGAAAAAGATGCTTTTCCTCCTGCTTTTATATAATTGGCAGTATATTCTTGCATTAATTTTAGAGAAAAAATTCCAGATTTGGCTTTACGTAACACAGCATCATTAATATCAGTAGCGTATAATCGCGAACGGTGATAAAGACCTTCTTCTTTAAGCAAAATTGCCATAGAATAAACCTCTTCGCCTGTAGAGCAACCCGCGTGCCAAATGCGAATAAAAGGATAAGTTCTCAGTACTGGTACAACTTTTTGTCTAAATGTTAGAAAAAAGTCAGGATCGCGAAACATTGTTGTAACATTGACTGAAAGATTAAATAAAAATCTTTCCAGACATTCGCGATTGTGAAGAATTTTTTCTTGCAATCCAGATACTGTAGTTAAGCCTTCAGCATGAATCATGTTCCAGATCCGGCGTTTAAGTGAAGCCAAGGCATAATTTCTAAAATCGAATCCATGATAGCGATATACACCTTCTAAAAGTAATTGAATTTCTATATCTTCGAGTTGTTCTTTCTCCATAATATTTATTAAATCCACAATGAAGATACCTCATATAAATTTTGGATTTTAGATTTTGGATTAAAAGCATATATAGAGGCTTTATATCATGTTCGGTTAATCAAACTGAATAAAAATGTTTGCTCATAGTGAGGACTTTAGTCCTCAAGCCAGGACTGAAGTCCTTACTACAAACTGTTTATTATCGGTGATTTTGCAGACATTATATGATATGACTATTCTCCTTAAATTTGCAGCCTTTAATATCCCTTTTTAGGAAAGGAGACCTAAAATCTCCTTCCTAAAAAGAGGGATATTTAAGTACAAGTATTTGGAGAAATTGTGTTAACTATTATTGTTATAGAATTAAAGCATTAAATACGGCATCCATCTAAAAATAAGAAATTATCACTAATATCTCTGCCTGAAGATTTAAACTTATCGATATAGCCAAACACGCAGAAGTGAAAGCAACTGTTCGGTATCAACAGGTTTTGTGATGTAATCGGATGCACCAGCAGAAATACATTTTTCGCGATCGCCCTGCATAGCTTTAGCAGTCAGAGCAATAATAGGTAGTGATTTAAATTCGGGTAGTTGGCGGATGCGGCGGGTAGTTTCGTAACCGTCCATTTCTGGCATCATGATATCCATCAGCACAACATTGATATCTGGATTGTGTTGTAGAACTTCAATGCCATCATTACCGTTTTCTGCATACAAAATCTGCATTTGATAACGCTCAAGCACGCTAGTCAGGGCAAAGATGTTACGCACATCATCATCGACAATCAGTACTTTTTTGCCTGCAAGTAGAGAGTCAGAGTTTTGTAATTGTTCGAGCATTAAGCGTTTGGGTGCAGGCAGTTGGGCTTGCACACGGTGCAAAAACAAAGCCGTTTCATCAAAAAGCCGTTCGGGAGAACGCACATCCTTGACGATGATTGTCTCTGCTAAACGCCGCAGTTGCGTTTCTTGAGCTTTAGTTATTTCCCTGCCAGTGTAAATTACAATCGGAAGTGCTTCGCCATGGGGAGAAGATTTGATTTGTTCAATCAACTCAAATCCATCCATGTCTGGCAGCCCCAAATCCAGAACTAGGCAATCATAATGCTGGGAGGCAATGGCTGCTAGTGCTTCACTGCCAGTACTCACGGCAGTGGTCGCAACATCGCTGTTACCAATTAGTTCTATAATGCTTTGACGTTGATTCTCATCATCCTCTACGATCAGCAAATTTTTAACTCGCCGTTCAACAAAACCTTTGATTTTGGTTAATGCTTGGTGCAGCACTTCGCTATTAATCGGCTTTTGTAAATAGGCGATCGCTCCTTGTTGCAAACTGCGCTGACGTCCTTCTTCAACTGTCATGATATGTACTGGGATGTGGCGAGTATTAGGATCGTGCTTGAGGCGATCAAGTACCGTCCAACCGTCCATTCCCGGTAAGCGAATGTCGAGGATAATGGCAGCAGGCTGATATTCCCCTGCTAAAGCTAAACCTGCATTGCCAGTCTGGGCGACAATACCCTTAAACTCGTGTTGCCGTGCCATCTCCAACAAGATGCGGGCGAATTTGACATCGTCTTCGACAATTAAAAGTACGCGATCGCCTTGGGCTATGTTATCTCTGTCGTCTATTAGGGGAGTGGGGGAGAGTGGGAGAGTAAGGGAGAACTCTTCTGCTTGTCTGCTTGTCTGCTTGTCAGCTTGTCTGCTTGTCTGCTTTTCTCCCTTGTCTCCTCCTGGTTGGGGCAAATATAGCGTAAATGTGCTACCTTCTCCCAACGAACTAGTAAGTTTAATTTCACCACCAAGTAGGTAAGTAATTTCCCGACTAATCGATAAGCCCAAACCTGTACCGCCATATTTGCGACTGGTGGTACCATCTGCCTGCTGAAACGCCTCGAAAATAATTTTTTGCTTTTCTGGAGCAATGCCAATACCTGTATCCTTGACTGCCAAGGCTATCACCCAAGGGGCATTAGTCAAAGTTTGGCGATCGGAACTCCAACCTTGCTTTGCCTCAAAGATGCGTAAGTTTACCTCACCACGTTCTGTGAATTTAAATGCGTTTGCCAAAAGATTTTTGAGAACTTGTTGCAGACGTTTAGCATCGGTATAAATTGTTTTAGGTAACTCTGGAGCCAGTTCAATAGTAAAGTTAAGTCCTTTGTCTTGAGCAAACTGCCTAAAATTACGTTCTATATGCTCTTGCAAGTCGGACAACCGCATCTGTTCCATGTCAATTGACATGGTTCCAGATTCGATTTTTGCCAAATCCAAAATATCGTTGATTAATGACAATAAATCGTTTCCGGCAGAGTAAATTGTGCGGCTATATTCTACTTGCTTATCGGTGAGGTTAGCATCAACGTTGTCCGCTAGCAATTTAGCTAAAATTAATAGGCTGTTGAGCGGTGTCCGCAATTCGTGCGACATATTCGCTAGAAACTCGGACTTATACTTGGACGAAAGCGCCAGCTGTTCGGCTTTTTCTTCCAAAGACAGTCTTGCCTGCTCAATTTCTTGATTTTTGCGCTCAACCTCTTTATTTTGCTGTGCTAATAACTCTGCCTTTTCTTCTAGCTCGGCATTAGTTTTTTGTAATTCTTCTTGCTGGTTCTTCAGTAAATCCTCGGATGACTTGAGCGTTTGAGCTTGTTGTTCTAAACGCTTGTTGGTTTCCCGAAGTTCGTTTTGCTGAATTTGTAACTCCTCTGCCAGAGACTGCGACTGCTTGAGTAGTTCTTCTGTACGCATACTGGCAGCGATGGTGTTTAATACGATCGCTATACTTTCTGTCAGTTGATCAAAGAATGTCAGGTGAATTTCGCTAAAGCGTTGGAAGGAAGCAAGTTCAATTACTGCCGTTACTTGTCCTTCAAATAGTACGGGTAGCACCACAACATTGAGGGGAGTCGCTTCGCCCAAGCCAGAACTAATTTTGATATAGTTGTGCGGTACTTCCGTCAGCAAAATCCGTTCTTTTTCTAAAGCACATTGTCCCACCAAGCCTTCACCCAAGTAAAAGCGGTTGGCAAGATGTTTGCGTTCGCGATAGGCATAGCTGCTGAGTAGTTTTAAAAATGCTGGAGTTTCCGCAGCTTCTACAATGTAGAAAACGCCATGAGATGCACCCACCAGTGGTGCCAACTCCGAGAGAATTAGTTTAGATACAGTTTCTAAATCGCGCTGCCCTTGTAGCATCCGAGTGAACTTAGCCAGGTTCGTTTTCAACCAGTCTTGTTCGGTATTTTTCTGCGTTGTTTCTCGCAGGTTGGCAATCATCTGGTTGATGTTGTCTTTGAGGATGGCTACTTCACCTTGAGCTTCAACGGAAATTGAACGTGTCAAGTCACCCTTAGTAACGGCAGTTGCCACTTCGGCGATCGTCCGCAACTGAGTAGTTAGTGTGGCAGCTAGTTCGTTGACGTTATCGGTTAAATCTTTCCAGGTACCAGCAGCCCCCGGTACTTTGGCTTGCCCGCCTAACTTACCTTCAATCCCTACTTCCCGCGCCACTGTGGTGACTTGATTAGCAAAAGTCGCCAGTGTATCAATCATTTCATTGATTGTTTCTGCCAAAGCCTCGATTTCGCCCTTGGCATCCAGCATCAGTTTCCGCTTCAAATCACCGTTAGCAACTGCTGTCACCACCTTGGCAATGCCTCGCACCTGTGCCGTCAAGTTACTCGCCATCGAGTTCACATTGTCGGTCAAATCTTTCCATGTTCCAGCTACACCTTGAACCTGGGCTTGTCCGCCAAGTTTTCCTTCAGTTCCTACCTCCCGTGCAACCCGCGTTACTTCTGATGCAAAGGAACTAAGTTGATCTACCATTACATTGATAGTATTTTTCAACTCGAAAATTTCACCTTTGACATCAACAGTGATTTTCTTAGAAAGGTCACCATTTGCCACCGCCTTCGTCACTTCAGCAATGTTGCGCACCTGTGCCGTCAGGTTGCCTGCCATCGAGTTAACGTTATCGGTTAAATCTTTCCACGTGCCAGCAACACCCCGCACATAAGCTTGCACGCCAAGTTTACCTTCGGTTCCTACCTCCCGTGCAACCCGCGTTACCTCAGAAGCAAAGGAGTTAAGCTGATCCACCATCGTGTTTATGGTGTTTTTTAACTCCAAAATCTCACCTTTGACATCAACAGTGATTTTCTTAGAAAGATCACCATTCGCCACTGCCGTCGCAACTTCAGCAATATTACGGACTTGCGATGTCAAATTTCCAGCCATCATATTCACGCTGTCTGTCAAGTCCTTCCAAGTGCCAGCAACACCCTTGACTTCTGCTTGGACACCGAGTTTACCTTCAGTTCCTACCTCCCGTGCAACCCGCGTTACCTCAGAAGCAAAGGAGTTAAGCTGATCCACCATCGTGTTGATAGTGTTTTTAAGTTCTAAAATCTCACCCTTGACATCAACGGTGATTTTCTTGGAAAGGTCACCATTTGCCACTGCTGTTGTCACTGCGGCAATGTTACGCACCTGTGCTGTCAAAGAACCAGCCATAAAGTTAACGCTGTCGGTTAAATCTTTCCAAGTGCCGGCAACACCTCTGACATCTGCTTGTACGCCAAGTTTACCTTCAGAACCTACCTCCCGTGCAACCCGCGTTACCTCAGAAGCAAAGGAATTGAGCTGATCCACCATAATATTAATGGTGCTTTTCAACTCCAGAATTTCACCTTTTACTTGTACCGTAATTTTCTTGGAAAGATCACCGTTAGCGATTGCTGTAGCAACTTCTGCAATACTGCGCACTTGATCGGTGAGGTTACCCGCCATCATATTTACTGCACCGGTCAAGTCTTTCCAAGTACCTGCAACACCTTTAACCTCAGCTTGCACACCAAGTTTTCCTTCGGTTCCCACTTCACGGGCTACCCGCGTTACTTCAGAAGCGAAAGAACTAAGCTGATCCACCATTGTGTTAATGGTGTTTTTGAGTTCTAAAATCTCACCCTTGACATCAACGGTGATTTTCTTGGAAAGGTCACCATTTGCCACTGCTGTCGTCACTTCAGCTATGTTGCGTACCTGTGCTGTTAAAGAACCCGCCATGAAGTTTACACTGTCAGTCAAGTCCTTCCACGTACCAGCAACACCCTTCACTTCCGCTTGCACGCCCAGCTTACCTTCTGCGCCTACTTCGCGGGCAACTCGCGTCACTTCACCAGCAAAGGAGTTAAGCTGATCCACCATTGTGTTAATGGTGTTTTTGAGTTCTAAAATTTCACCTTTAACATCAACGGTGATTTTCTTGGATAAATCGCCATTTGCTACTGCTGTCGTCACTTCGGCAATGTTGCGTACCTGTGCTGTCAAAGAGCCCGCCATGAAGTTCACACTATCGGTCAAGTCTTTCCAAGTACCTGCTACACCTCTGACATCTGCTTGTACGCCAAGTTTACCTTCAGAACCTACCTCCCGTGCAACCCGCGTTACCTCAGAAGCGAAGGAACCAAGCTGATCCACCATGATATTAATGGTGTTTTTGAGTTCAAAAATTTCGCCTTTAACATCGACAGTAATTTTCTTGGAGAGATCACCGTTGGCAATTGCTGTAGCAACTTCCGCAATATTACGGACTTGTCCTGTCAAATTTCCTGCCATCATGTTCACACTGTCGGTCAAGTCCTTCCACGTGCCAGCAACACCTGGCACTTGGGCTTGCACGCCAAGCTTACCTTCGGTTCCCACCTCACGAGCTACCCGCGTTACCTCAGAAGCAAAGGAATTGAGCTGATCCACCATTGTATTAATGGTGTTCTTCAACTCCAAAATTTCGCCTTTGACATCGACAGTGATTTTCTTGGAAAGGTCACCATTGGCCACGGCTGTCGTTACTTCAGCAATATTGCGCACTTGTGCAGTCAGAGAACCCGCCATAAAGTTCACGCTGTCAGTCAAGTCTTTCCATGTACCAGCTACACCCTTGACTTCTGCTTGACCACCGAGTTTTCCTTCTGCACCTACTTCCCGTGCAACCCGCGTTACCTCAGACGCAAAGGAATTGAGCTGATCCACCATGATGTTCACGGTGTTTTTCAACTCTAAAATTTCACCCTTGACATTAACAGTAATCTTCTTTGAGAGGTCACCATTTGCCACAGCTGTCGTTACTTCAGCAATATTACGGACTTGAGCAGTCAAGTTACCTGCCATCATATTCACCGACTCTGTCAAGTCTCGCCAAGTGCCAGCGACACCTCTAACTTCTGCTTGCACGCCGAGTTTTCCTTCTATACCTACTTCACGGGCAACTCGCGTGACTTCAGACGCAAAGGAATTGAGTTGATCTACCATTGTGTTAATGGTATCTTTCAACTCTAAAATCTCACCTTTAACATCAACGGTAATTTTCTTAGAAAGGTCGCCATTTGCCACTGCTGTTGTTACTTCAGCAATATTACGGACTTGAGCAGTCAAGTTACCTGCCATCAAGTTGACGCTATCAGTTAAATCCTTCCAAGTACCAGCCACTCCTGGCACTTGGGCTTGCACACCAAGTTTTCCTTCAGTTCCCACCTCACGAGCAACCCGCGTTACTTCACTGGCAAACCCATTGAGCTGATCCACCATCGTATTTACCATTTGGGCAGTTTGGTAAAATTCTCCTTTGAGGGGCCTGCCTTCAATTTCTGGTGCAATCCTTTGAGATAAATCGCCATTTGCCACTGCCCGGATTACTCGTGCTGTTTCCGCTGTCGGCTGCACTAAATCTGTAATCAGTGTATTGACAGAAGTAACACAAGCAGACCAAGAACCGCGTACATTTCCCAAAGAAGCACGTTCGGAGATTTTGCCTTCTTTACCAACAACGTTACCAATTCGCTGTAGCTCTGCTGCTAGTCGCTCATTTTGCTCAATAATATCGTTGAGTGCATCGGCAATTTTTCCTGCCATGCCAGTTTGATCTATGGGCATTCGCGCTGAAAAGTCGCCTTTTTTTACAGCTGATAGGGTTCTCAGTAGTTGTTTTAAATCTAAATTATCGCTTTCTTTGGTTAACTGTTCAGTGGGCATACGGTTGAATGCAAAAATTTATACACTTAGTGCTAGAGCCGACTACTAGTTTCAATTGCGCTTTTCGACAACGAGGTTTACCAACCCATTTAGTTACGCCAGAAGAAACTTTGCTTGTTGTCTAGTTGGCTGTGCTGTGATGTATAGACTATAACGAATTTACAAAAATTCCGATGTAGCTATATAAATAAATCTATCTACAAGTAGGATTAAAATTTATTAAGATAGGCAAACCCAAAATTTAGAAAGTAATCATAACAAAGCGATCGCTTCTTTACTCAAGTGTTAGATTACTTAGATTACACAACTGGTGCTACGAACGACAAAATATATCCGCTTGCGTGCAGGTTTTGGCAACTAGAGGAATTAGCTAAGGCGCTATTGGAATTTAATAGCCAAAGGGATTTAGTAAATTACTTAACAAATATATCCTCACCCCAAATCAGTCAATAAGACTCAAAAGCAGTATCTAAGCCATCGCCTTACCTCACACTACTCAACTACAATAGAGGTAGACATTGTTGAGATTTGTATAGTTGTTAGGGATAAGCTGTCATGGCTCCCGCCGTTTTAATTGAAAATCTAAAAAAGCGTTATGGTTCAGTTGAAGCTGTTAAGGATGTTTCCTTTCAGGTTGAACCAGGAGAAATTTTTGGTTTACTAGGGCCAAATGGAGCAGGTAAAACTACTACTTTACGTGCTTTGTGTACCCTTACCACACCAGATGCTGGCAAAATAGAAGTATCTGGCATTTCGGTGTTAGATAATCCTAAAGCAGCAAGACAACGGCTTGGTTATGTAGCACAAGAAGTGGCTCCAGATAAGGTTCTAACTGGACGCGAACTGCTGGCACTACAAGCGGCACTTTATCACTTACCAGCAGCAGTGGCAAAACAACGTGTTGACACAGTACTGAGTTTGCTTGGTTTGCAGGAATACGCCAACAAAAAAACTGGTACTTATTCAGGTGGTTTGCGCAAGCGCCTTGACTTGGCTGCTGGATTACTGCACGCACCGGATGTACTAGTTTTAGATGAGCCAACCGTTGGGCTTGACATTGAAAGTCGTTTTATCGTCTGGGAATTTCTACGAAAGCTGCGAGAAGCAGGAACAACGGTTGTGATTACCAGCCATTACTTAGAAGAGATTGACGCTTTAGCCGATCGCGTGGCAATCATTGATCGTGGAGTTGTAATTGCGACTGGCACACCTTCCCAACTGAAAGATAAAGTGGGAGGCGATCGCATTACCTTACGCATCCAAGAGTTTACACCACCAGAGGAAGCCGAAAAAGCCAAAGAGTTACTAGCACCGTTACCATTTGTCCAAGAAGTAATTATCAATAGCGCTCAAGGCAATTCCCTTAACTTGGTGGTAACACCACAAAATGACACTTTAATAAGCATTCAGCAAGCCCTAAATCATGCTGGATTGCCTATATTTGGTATTTCCCAATCTCGCCCTAGCCTAGATGACGTTTACCTGGCAGCAACAGGACGCACACTAATGGATGCGGAACTAGCTGCACTAGGAAATCGCGATCCGAAGGCGGAAAAAAAACAGAATATGAGATAGGGAAATAACCAACTACTGTACGGGCGGGTTTAGAAGATAAGTTATCAGTAGTAACCGAAAGTTAATCAACAAAACCTGCACGGCAGTCGCTACAACGCGCTTAACCCGACGCCAGGTGCTACAACGCGCTTAACCCGACGTCAGGTGCTACAACGCGCTTAACCCGCAAGGGCGCACTGGCTCCGCAAGGGCGCGCTGCCTCCCCTACTAAGTACTACCTACTACCTACTAACAACTAACTACTAACAATTACCAAAAATTGACATGAGTGGTACTGTCATACCTCCAAAACCGGATCTTAATTGGCAACAAGTTGCTGCACCAAAAGCTTACGTGGAAACTACTCACAATTTTTTTGGTGAGTTAGTTCAAGAAACTTTGGCGTTGACTCGTCGCTTATTTATTCAATTGCAGAGACGCCCTTCCACTTTGATAGCAGGAATTATTCAGCCTGTAATGTGGTTGGTGCTATTTGGCGCTTTATTTCAAAACGCACCGAAAGGTATATTTGGTGATACTCCAAACTATGCCCAATTTTTAAGCGCAGGTATCATTGTTTTTACAGCCTTTGGTGGAGCGCTGAATGCTGGTTTACCTGTGATGTTTGATCGCGAGTTTGGTTTTTTGAATCGCTTATTAGTGGCTCCCCTCGCATCACGGTATTCGATTGTTCTGGCTTCGGCAATTTTTATTATTAGTCAGAGTTTGCTGCAAGCAGCAGTAATTGTGGCAGCAGCTGCATTCTTGGGTGCAGGTGTACCAGATGCAACTGGGTTAGGTGCGATCGCTTTGATAGTCTTCCTCCTGGCTTTGGGTGTGACTGCGTTGAGCCTGGGATTGGCTTTTGCCTTACCGGGACACATAGAATTAATAGCAGTCATTTTTGTCTCTAACTTGCCACTATTATTCGCCAGCACCGCTTTGGCTCCTTTATCTTTTATGCCCAAGTGGTTGCAAATTATCGCTACCCTCAATCCCCTCAGCTATGCCATTGAACCAATTCGCTATCTCTATCTCCACAAAGATTGGGGATTAAATAGTGTAGTCATGCACGCTTTTTGGGGTGATGTTACTTTTGGCAGTACAATTCTCGTCTTACTGGGGTTTGCTGTTTTTGCTTTGCTAATTATCCAACCCCGACTACGACAAACTCTCTCATAAAATAGAAGCATCGTTATACTTGGAGGAACACGAGAGGGAAATCTGCATGAAAATCTTTTGTTTACCATTAAATCGGCTTACTGTCGCTACTTTTGCAAGTTTAAGCTTTGCCTCTTTGCTTATGCCGCAACCTAGTTTAGCTCAACTTAATAATCAGTACGACCAAACAACTTACGATTCACAGAATAACGATTTCTGTTCTGGTAATAGTCAAGACAGTTCTTTTAATGTATTCAACTTAATTCATTGCGCTAATCTTAGAGGGCGTAGTTGGGATTCTACTGAACAGAACTCAGACATTAACGATGTTGCCAGAGATTTTAAAGAAAGGCAAAAACTACGCTTACAACAGCAGCAAGGGCAACAGCAGACACAACCAAGTACAAGCTCGCCAGTAATTACGCTGCCAACGACTACACCCCAACAGAGTCAATGAATCGATTGCAATCATAGACATGGGGTATGGGGCAACCACAAGAGTTGCCCCTACATTGTAAATCTTAAAACACGATTGCTCGCGCCTGTAGAAAATTAACTAACAACCGCTCAAAGCTTTTTACAATCCGACTGCTGCTAGAACATCGCTGGCGTGGGTGGGAGTGTTGACATTGGAGTCAACGTGGGTAATTTTGCCGTTACCATCAATTACGTAGGTAACGCGCTTGGCATAGCCACCGCCATCGACATCGTAAGCTTTGATTAAAGTCTTATCGGTATCAGCTAGCAGGGGGAAATTGAGATTATATTTTTGAGTAAATGCCTGATGAGAGGCTTCATCATCTGCACTTACTCCTAACACCACAATATCTTTACTTTTATATTCTTCAGTGGCATCACGGAAGCTACAAGCCTGTTTAGTACAGCCTGGAGTGTCATCTTTGGGATAAAAATACAAAACCACTGTTTTGCCTTTGAAATCAGACAATGAAACGGTGTTGCCGTTAGTGTCTTTGGCGGTAAATGCAGGCGCATCTGTTCCAACTGCTAGAGGCATAATTTACCTTTCCTGTGTGAAAAATTTGATGCATTTGAAATTTTACAATAATTTACAATAATTAAATGAATAGCTCAAAAAAGTTATTACTCAGCATCAGTATGTAGCTGTCAGCTACAAGTTAAAACAGATATCTTTGTCTTTTAATTAATCAACCAAAATATTCTCAGGAAATAAAAATGCCAGCTGTTGATTCCCAAAGCCAGGAAACTCTCATATACCCACGTAACACTATAGAACGAGCCAAGCGATCGCTGCTGTGTTCTCCCTTCAATCTTAATTTATTTGCAGCTATGGTTTCCGAGAGGGTGGCTTTAAAGGAAATTATAGGTAATTCGGGTGTCCGCAATGGTTACACCAAACGTCCTTTATCAGAATTAGCAGCAGAAAACAATTTGGTATGGTTAATCCAAGTGGGTGTATTACGACGCGAAGTTGACGGACAGGGAATTACAGATAGTTTCCGCCTCACACCTGTTGGTCGTCAAGTCGTAAAAGAATGTCAAAGCCAACCTTGCCCCACTCCTAATTGGAGCGATCGCCTATCCGATGCGATGATTCGTTGGTTTAGATTGCCTTTTTAGAATTTGGGTTTAGTTGGTATTTAGTAAGTAGACACAATTAACTGTATAAAGAGATTGTCTCCAACACAACGTTGCTTTCAAAGCTGAACATATAGCCACAAATAATCGGGAGAGATTCTAGCGTTTACCTCGACAAGTTCCAACAATTCATCTAGTTTCTCTGGAGTCAAACCCAACTTTTGAGTTTTTGCTCGTACTTTTTCATTTCCTTTTAACTGAAAGAAAAGTTGCTGTACTTTTGCACCATCAATTTTAGATAAAGTGTCGTTAATTTTGGCTACAAGTTTAGTTTTAAAAAGATATTCAAAAGCATATTTCACTAATTCTTTGTACCACTTGCCCGAATCACCAGAAACTTTCAATTTGGTGAGGTTAACATTGATTGTTTCATCAATTACGGTTGCATCGAGTTCTGCTATCCCTACAGCAGCAATCGACATCCAGGGAGTATGATGCTTTTTACGAGTGATCGGATTAACAATAAAAGTTTCTCTGAACTTTCCATGAGCTTTGCCATTGATTAAAAAACCACCCTCCCTGAGAAAGGCTTCTAAATTTAGTTTGATACGCTGTAAATCTGTGTTTTTCTGATGTTCGGCTGCAAACTTATCAAGTTCAGCATTAAGAGGTTGTAATATTTGTATGGCAGGAATACCAATCTCAAATAGTTTATTTTCCAAATCAACATTAATGGGAAATTGATCGTCGATTTGAGAGAGATATTCTTCGGTTAGCTGAATTCCCGCGCTTTTGTTCGTTGCTTCAGCCACATCTTCCTGAGGCTGTTCGGTAGCAGGAGAAACATCTTCGATAACTACATCATTTTGCTCTGTGGTTGCTGTTCCAGGTTCCACATCAGCTTGTTGAATGCAGGTTGCCAGTTCTGTCTGCATTACTTTATTCTCAATTTCTGCGGAATTATACTGAACTACGATTGAAGCATTAGCAGCATTAACACGCACATCTGTAACCACGTCGAGAGACTTTACTATTTGCTGTAACCGATCGCTATAGTCGGGATCTATTTTGAGACGAGGAATCTTGATGCGAATTCTTCCGGCGATCGCGTGTACAACTTGATAGTCAACTTTTGGTGATTGAACTGGCATAATTACAAGTCCCTGGTATCTAGTACCCAGTTACTATTACCCGCTTCCAATTTTTGCTTGTCTACTCAACTAAAGAATATCCTGTCGTATTTCTGATGTAGCTCAAAACTTTCTCATAAGAAGCCGGATTACTTGCTGGGTTGATGATGATCGGAATAATACCGTCTGGCAACCAAAAAGTTATCCTACCGTTGGCTGGTTCATAACAAAAAGAACTGATGCAGTTGAGATTAATTAGATACTCATTTCTCTCGTAATGTATTTTTACCCAGTGGTTACTAGCTAATTCTGACTGTGTAAATTGTTCTACATACTCCAGAATCTTTTGGTAATCTTGTTGATTTGTTTGAGGATTAATAATAATCGGGATAGCACTATCAGGTAACCAAAAAGTTATCCTGCCGTTTTGCTCATAACAAAACGCGCTCACACGCTCAAAATTAACTACATATTCTCTCCTTTCGTAGTTGATTTTCATCCAGTACGCCACAAAATCCCCTTATGTCTAGGTACTAGGTACTGGGTACTGGGTACTAGGTATTGAGAAAATACTTTCCTAGTCCCTAATCCCTAGTCCCTAGTCCCTAATCTTCCACTTAGCAGAGTATAATTCTTGAACTACCCGAACGTTTTGCGTGATTTCTCTAGAAAATTAAAAAACTTCAAGAGGTATTTGTGTGCCTGAGGAAGATTCAAAACGAGCGATCGCAGCTTCGATAAATCCTTTAAACAAAGGATGGGGTGCGCTAGGGCGAGATTGAAATTCGGGATGAAATTGGCAGGCAATAAAGAAGGGGTGCTGTGGCAATTCTACAATTTCTACTAAGCGTCCATCAGGAGAAGAACCACTGATCAAATAGCCAGAGTCTAAAAACAGGTTGCGATAGGCGTTGTTGAATTCGTAACGATGGCGATGCCGTTCGTAAATCACTTCTTCTTGATAAAGACGAAATGCCAAGCTATTAGGAAGAATACGGCAAGGATATAAACCCAGACGCATTGTACCACCTAAATCTACTACATCTTGCTGCTCAGGCAACAGGTTAATAACAGGATTTTCTGTATGGGGTTCAAATTCGGCGCTATGGGCATCTGCAAATCCTGCCACATTTCTTGCCCATTCAATTACAGAGCATTGCATTCCCAAACACAAACCCAGGAAGGGAATTTGACGAATACGGGCGTATTTGATCGCTTCGATTTTTCCATCTACGCCGCGTACACCAAAGCCTCCGGGTACGATCACACCATCAACGCCATCTAAGTGATTTTCGACTCCCTCAACTTCCAATTTTTCTGAGTTTACCCAACGCAAGTGCAGCTCGCTACCCATAGCAATAGCAGCATGACGTAGCGCTTCCACTACAGAAAGATAGGCATCGCTTAATTGTACGTATTTACCGACAATGGCAATTTCTACCCGATGTTTGGGACTGTATAACCTTTCTACTAAAGTTTGCCACTGACTCAGATCCGGTTCGCGTTGCTCCATGCTCAAAAACTCTAGTGCTTCCTGTGCCAGTCCTTCCCGTTCTAAAATGAGCGGTACTTCATAGATACTCTTGGCATCGATGGCGGGAATTACCCCTTCTGGTGGCACATCGCAAAACTCGGATAACTTCTGTTTTAAACCTCCTGGCAAGGGGCGATCGCACCGACAAACTAAAATATCTGGTTGAATGCCAATCGATCGCAGTTCTTTGACTGAATGCTGTGTCGGCTTGGTTTTCATTTCACCTGCCGAAGCAATCCACGGTATCAAAGTAACGTGCAAATACAGGACGTTTTGTCGTCCTACATCCTTGCGGAACTGGCGAATTGCTTCCAAAAACGGCAGTGATTCTATATCGCCTACTGTACCGCCAATTTCTGTAATTACTACATCAGGATTCGTATCTCTTGCTACTCTAGAAATCCTGTCTTTAATTTCATTGGTGATGTGGGGAATTACCTGTACCGTGCCGCCATTATAGTCACCACGACGCTCTTTGTTGATTACCGCTTGATAAATTGAGCCAGTGGTAACACTATTAAGACGGGACATGGATGTATCGGTAAAGCGTTCGTAATGTCCCAAATCCAAGTCTGTTTCAGCACCATCTTGAGTAACAAATACTTCACCATGCTGAAAAGGACTCATGGTTCCTGGATCGACATTAATATAAGGATCAAGTTTGAGAATCGACACCGAATAATCTCGTGATTTGAGCAAGCGCCCCAAACTTGCTGCTACAATGCCCTTGCCGATACTTGAAACTACACCGCCGGTAACAAATACAAACTTCGTCATAATTCGTAAATTCTAGCAACTTCCCCAGATACACCCCGTCATTGTGCCACAGTATATTGTTGTGAGACTTATTTTATTTTGGCGTGAGATCACTTTTAGGATTAGTATTATTAGGTTCTATACTTTCTTCTACTGTAGTAGTTTTGGCACAAGAGCAATCCCTTCAGGTTGTTTATCCTCCCGCAAACTACCAGACTAGCAGCGATAAAATTTTTTTCATTGGCACAGCACCACCAACCGGACAAGTTCTCATCAATGGTAAACCGGTAAACCGCAGTCAGTCTGGTCATTTTGCTCCCAGTTTACCCTTAAAGTTGGGAGAAAATCTCTTTACCGTAAGTCACCAAAATCAAACAGTTCAGATTAAAGTAACAAGGCTTGCTACCCAACCTGAAGTACCACAAGGGTTAGCCTTTGCTAAAGATTCCCTGACTCCAGCAAAAGACATAGCCAGACTGCCGGGGGAACTTATTTGTTTTAGCGCGATCGCTGCTCCCAATGCCAGTGTATCTGTGAAATTGGGTAATCAAACAATACCTCTTTCGCCTCAACTTCAACAAGTTCAGTTGCCCAGTAACTTGGCAGCATTGACAGGTAAAAATCAACCTTCTCAATCCACTGTTGGTAAATACGAGGGTTGCACCACTAGTTTTGGTATTAGTTTATCGGATAATACCAAAGATGTGAATTTGGGTAAACCTCAGTTTCAACTTACACTTAATGGTCAAACAACAACTCAGGAAAGCCCCGGAAAAATAACCATTCTTTCACCTGCACAACCGCAAGTTGTCGCAGTCACAACAGAAGCTGGTGTTGCTCGTACCGGGCCAAGCACAGATTATTCTCGACTCACACCGTTACCCAAAGGAACACAAGCCGCAGTCACAGGAAGGGAAGGAGAATGGTTGCGCTTAGACTACGGCGGCTGGATTAATAGTAAGGAAACGACAATTATATCAGGAGCAATTCCCCCGCGCTCAATTATTCGCAGTGTTGGTTATCGCCCCAAGAGCGATCGCACAGAGATGGTTTTTCCTCTGCAAGTTCCCGTGCCAATTTCCGTACAACAAGGTGATCGCACTTTTACCCTCACCCTCCACAATACGACTGCCCAAACAGATATTATTCGTTTAGATGATAACCCCTTAATTTCTCGTCTCGATTGGCAGCAGGTGGCACCAGGACAAATACAATATACCTTTCACCTCAAAAATGACCAGCAGTGGGGATATAAGCTCAGATACGAAGGTACGAGTTTGGTTTTAAGTTTGCGTCACCCACCAGTAATTCCTGACTCAAAACGTAAACCTTTATCTGGAATTAAGATTTTATTAGATCCTGGACATGGTGGGAAAGAATCAGGCGCATCAGGTCCAAATAGAGTTCTGGAAAAAGATGTTAATTTGGTAGTGTCAAAGTTGCTGCGAGATGAGTTGGTGAAGCGAGGCGCAACAGTAGTGATGACACGAGAGGAAGATAGAGAAGTGTCACTAGTTGAACGTCAAGAAATTATCAATCAACAAGAACCAGCTATAGCTTTATCCATACATTACAACTCTCTGCCTGATAGTGGTGATGCCGAAAACACCAAGGGAGTGGGAACTTTTTGGTATCATCCCCAAGCGCACAGTTTAGCAGTATTTATACAAAATTATCTTGTCGAGAAATTAGAGCGTCCATCCTATGGCGTGTTTTGGAATAACTTAGCGCTCACACGCCCAGCTGCTGCGCCATCAGTGTTGCTGGAGTTAGGTTTTATGAGCAACCCTTGGGAATTTGAGTGGGTAACAGATGAGAAAGAACAGAAGAAATTAGCAAAGGCGATCGCACAAGGTATTGTCGAGTGGTTTAAGAGTGTAGAGTAAACTGGGTTTATTTTACTTGAGATTATGGATGTTAGCAGAAGACGATCACTGCTTTGGTGAACCTCATAAAAACTCAGGAGGTAGTTAAATGTCTGGGCGAGTCAACATCATCATTGAAAAAGACGAAAATGGATATTCTGCTTATTCCCCTGAACTGCAAGATGTTCGCACTCAAGGAGTTTCCTTGATGGAAGCGATCGCATGAGATTAAAACTGAGCATTATAGTGGAATTACTGAAGTTTTGTTCAAGTAATCGGTAATCTGACTCGACAGGATACCATCATCAACTTAACAGGTTGTGGCAAGGGAAGTTGCAAAGCAAATTCCATTGCAAAGAAACTCCAAGAATTGGTTAGCTATCGCAAGCCGATGCATTAACATCACAGGTTGATATATTAATATCACAGACCGATGTATTGGCATAACAACCCAACTTATTGATATCACAGCCTGATGCATTAACATAACAGGTTGATGTATTAATATCACAGACCGATGTATTGGCATAACAGCCCGACGTACTAACATTGCAATCATTAGATCACAAATCGTAGAGTGGGCATTGCCATCAAAGTCAATGCGGTATAATTTGCCTGTGCTGATGCTCTTGGAAGAGGGTTTGATTCATTTGTGAAAATAATTAAAAGCGGTGAGTTCGACCTACAAGAAAACAATAAAGTTTACGCCCGTGAGTTGCGTCATCAAGCTGAAACACGGGAGCGATCGTAGGAAGTAAAACTTCTAAGTACGACATCAAGTAGAAGTTTGCTCATCTGCTTT
The DNA here is from genome assembly GCF_030381805.1 of Chlorogloeopsis sp. ULAP01. Classification (NCBI taxonomy): domain Bacteria; kingdom Bacillati; phylum Cyanobacteriota; class Cyanophyceae; order Nostocales; family Chlorogloeopsidaceae; genus Chlorogloeopsis; species Chlorogloeopsis sp. ULAP01. Next base: position 67,207 of record NZ_JAUDRH010000004.1, on the reverse strand, counting down.
TTGTTGCACTTGCTCAACTGATAAACCTAAAGCCTCCGCAACCTGTTCCACAGACAGCCCCAATGCTAACAAGCGGGGTACTGCTTCTAGCTTACCTTCTTGCCTTCCTTCTTGCCTTCCTTCTTGTATTCCTTGTTCTCTGGCTTCTTGCGCCACTTCTTGAAAGTATCTTGTTTGCTTTAACTCTTTAAATCCAAACATAGCTTCTAACTCCTGGCGAGTCATTTGTGGAAACTTGTATAAGACTATTGTCTCAATCAATTCAATGATTCGCTGCCTGTTGAGTTCATCGGCAATTTCTTGCCTAGCTTTGTTGAGCAACTGTCTAGCAAAATTAGCTGCTTTTTTCTGATTTTCTACAACTAATTTAACCACACCCACGCCGAGGGATTCCTCTACTCCTAGTTCATCTAAGTACAAAATCTGTACTTGCTGACTCATCAATAACCCTCGATACTGCAATGGTACACCAGGATCTAGACTCTTGTTCTTAAATATCACCACTCCACGCCAATCATTTCCACAGTCATATCTGGAGAAGTAAAGGAATATTTCCGCAAACAAGCGCTGGTATAATCTGTTATCTTTCTGGAACTGTATTTCGAGAAAATAGATAGGTTGTTCAATTAAGCCTGGTTCGGGAAGAAACAAACCATCTATACGAAAAGCTGTTTGTTTAACTTCCACTGAAATAAATTCGTAAATAGCACCAGTTACAGCAGGTTGACCAATGAGTTCAAAGAAAATACCAGGGAAATTCTGAAATATCTGGTAAAAAATGGAGTCAGTTTTCATCTGCTAACAAGGTTGTCGATTTTATCTCTTGAGTGTGCAATATCGGCATTGTCATCAAGCCCCACGCCAAACCCGTTATCAACCCAAAGACTGTAACAATGTAATTATTGAAACTCCACACTCCCAAAACTTCTGCTGCTAATTCCAATGGATAAGCCATCATCAAGACAGTGGCAAGGGCTACACCACTCCAACCATATTGATGCAACCAATAAAATCCTTTACCGCCTGTGATCCCACACAGTAAACGAGTTAGCAGCAAACCCGTTACCGTACCATAGCAACGCATACACACAGCCATAATAAACGGTGCAGCTAAGGCTACACCCATGTTCGGTTGTGGGCAAACATGACTACCCATAAAATAAATAATGTCCGCAATTGTAGGTAAAATTGGCAATCCAGATGCTGCTAGAAAGGGTGCAGCAATTGGCCCTACCACCATCCCTGCTAATAAAATATCTGCAACAATACTTACCCAGCGAATTTCTAACTCTCTTGTGAAAGCTACTCCTTGAATCATAATTTCCTGTTTGGTTGGTGATTTTACTTTGAATAGATGAATTACTACATCAAGCTATTTTATCAAAGCGCGATCGCTTAACTTTGATAATATACTTACAAATAAAAATCAAAATCATTTTTCGGCAGACAAATAAAATCACCCTCAAAACCATGTTTGCAAACCTCTGAAATTTCAAATTCTCTAATTGCCAGTAAATCTCTATCAATCAGTAAAATCTTATAATCTGGAATCTTCTCTAATATATTTTTTAAAGCTCCTTCAGAATCTGCACTGTGATAATCAGGTTCAAATTCAAAAATTATTATGGGTTTTGATTTATTAATAGTATCCAAAGCACCACAAAATACTTGATATTCACACCCTTGTGTATCTATTTTGATCACACTAATTTTGCTTTTGAGATTTTCATCTATAAAATCATCTAGTTGAATGATATTTACTTTGATTTGATCGCAGTTTTCACCTAAGTCATAATTGTATGCTAGACTTGATAATCCTCGGTTATAAGAATCATCGCGTTGCACATAAAAAGTTATCTCACCGTTTTGCTCACCGACAGCAATGTTGTGGCAGCAAATATTTTTAAGTGCAGTATTAACTAGTACATTTTGCACTAGTTGCTTATAAATCTTTGGATGAGGCTCAAAGCAAATGCATTGCGAATTGCTAAAAGAAGCAGCTGTATATAAACTGTGATAACCTATATTCGCTCCTATATCTAAGAACACACCATCTTCTTTCATAAAGAAACAAATAACAGATGATAAATAAGGCTCCCATGTTTTTCTTCTAATAATTGTGTCTTCCACAAAACCTGGGGAGTTTAAAATCATTTTAAATTGTTGATTTTGGGACTGGATATAAACACAATGATAAGTAGATTTCTGATTTTCTTTTCTTTGAATCTCGGCTTCTGCTACATCTAATAAAAAATTATGAATTCGGTTAATTTTTTTATAAATTCTCAAAAGCTTTTCATATAAGGAAATTAAAAAACCAATTATTCTTCCTTTCATTTTATATTTACCCTCGTAACTCAGAAAAAGGGTGAATTTTTTGCTGTCATTAAATTTGAGATAATTTAGAAAAATTTGAAAATTGAGGTACTTAGAACCCGGACTTCTTTAAAGAAGTCCGGGTTCTCAATCATTTAGTTTTCCAGCCTCAGCCAATAGTTTTCCAGCCTCAGCCAACGAGCAGCCGGGAAAACCCTTAATTAACTCACTTTGGCAGTATACGGACTTGTTAATTTATCCAACTGCTGCACCAAAAGACTCAGGAATAATCCCACATCTGTGACAACACCCAAAGACTCTACTGAACCTCGATCGCTTAACTTCGTCACAACTGCTGGGTTGATATCCACACACACCATTTTCACTCCCGCAGGTGTCATATTTCCTACACCAATAGAGTGCAGCATTGATGACAACATTAAAATCATCTCTGCACCTTTGAGTAGTTCGGTGTATTCTGCTTGTGCTTTGAGCAGATCCATCTGAGTATCAGGTAAAGGCCCATCATCGCGAATCGAGCCGGCAAGGCAGAAAGGCACGTTATTGTTGACGCACTCATACATGACGCCACTTTGAATTACCCCAGCTTCGACAGCTTTGGCAATGCTACCGTAACGTCGAATGGTATTAATCACTTTGAGGTGATGGCGGTGTCCACCACGTACTGCCACACCCCGTTTCATATCCACACCAAGGGAAGTACCCATAACCGCTTGTTCGAGATCATGAACGGCGATCGCGTTACCACCCAACAGTGCCTGCACGTATCCTTCTCTAATCAGTCGCGACAAGTGTTCGCCGCCACCAGTGTGAATTACTACAGGCCCGGCTGTGACAACTACTTTACCACCTGCATCGCGGATTTTACGTAATTCCCAAGCTACCTGCTCCACAACTAGTTCTACGCGCCGCTCGCTGGAAACACCTGCTGACATAAAGCTGAATTCCTCAGCGTTGCGTTTTTCTCGCGATTCCGTCTTGCGGATGGTGCGGATACCTTGCACATCTACAACTACTTGCTCGCCAACTTCTAAATCGCGCAATAATTTACACCGTGCTACCAAACCTTGGGGGGTTTGAGAAATAGCGATCGCGCCATCCATACGTTGATTTTCTACTTTGATCCATTCGCCGCGAATTCGCACCTCGGTGGGATAAATCGTAGTGACATAAAAATCATCAGGAGCAACACCAGCGATTGTAACTGGTTCTAGTTTGGCATCTCGCTCATCTTGAGGTAAATCTACTGCCCCCAAGTCAATTAACTGCGAGATAATTTCTTCCATCACATCATGGGAAGGTGCTGTCACCTTCACTTCCGCTTTGGAAGTACTTTGCCGTTGTTCTCCCAAGTTGAAATTTAATACTTGGAAACTGCCGCCATTGTCTACGATCAAGTCCAAGGCACGGTTAATTAAGCCAGCATCAAGCAAGTGTCCTTCCATACGAACGATGCGGCTTTCGACTAGCGTGTTGGCATGAACTTCTTCTCTAACTGGTTCTGTTACCCGTAGCGTTAGACATTTTGCTGCACCACCCGCTTTGAGAAACTCTGTGAGTGGTGTTTCAAGGATCTGGAAACCAATCTCGGTAAGACGTGCTTTCAATGCATCGCTAGCCTTATTCATCACTACAACACGATCTACATTCACCGCGTTGCAAGCAAAGTTTACTGCATCAGTTTCATCAATAGCGATCCGCTTTTGGGGTGCTACTCGCATTTCAATTAAACGATTGGAGTAGGAATCAAAAGCGGCAGGATAGTAAAGTAAATAGCCATCTGTTAACGGACAAAAGCAAGTATCGAGGTGATAGAAGCGCTCATCTATCAATCGCAAGGATAACACTTCAATATCTAGCCATTTTGCGAGGTAGGGATGAGAATCTAATTCTGAGCGAAAGCCGTATCCCGCCCATAGCCAACGTCCTTCCCGATCCAGCAGCGCGTCCCCTGCTCCCTCAAAAGGCAAGTCTTTAGGTAGTTCGTAGACTTTGTAACCATTTTCTTCAAACCACTGTTTGAAATAAGGTTCTTCTCCTTGGCGCTCTTTATGTAAAAAACGACTGAGAACTACGTTATCGCCCAGTACCAAACCAGCGTTGGCAGTAAACACCATGTCAGGCCAACCTTTTTGCGGTGGCGCTAAGTCTACAATTGCATGATCTTTAAGAATTTTATGGAGGTTATGCCACTGTTCGACGGCGCGATCGCGCGATGATTTGTGAATATTCCCTTCCATCCAGGGATTAATCACATAATCAACATCATAGTGGTCGGGGGGACACATTAAATAGCGAATCTGGGAATTCATAAAAAATTTCACAAGCGTTATGGATGCGTTCGCCAAAGGCGTACCGGAAGTTATCGTTCTATGACTGAATACAGATTTTTGTGTATCCTATTCTGTAGAATTTGTTACTAAAATTCTACCTTCTGATAGTTGGAAGCTATAAAAAGACTTCTTTTCTATTCTATTATCTGCAGTAACACAGGTTTTATTTTTAATACTCTCAGCGTTAGTATGAGAAAAATAGAGAATAATTGAACCTAATCCTAAAAAATCATACTCAATGTTCCTTAAAGGTCTTTTTTTCCCATTAAACTATCTTCTGGAGCTATTTAGATTCAGGCACAGGCACTCAACTAAAGAAAAAGTTTTGCTTGATTAAAGTTGCTCTGTGGTATTTCTTTATAGAGAAATCACATGCTTTGCTGAAGGTTATACAGAAAATTTATATCTGCCTCCTTTACACGGAATTACTATTGCAAACAAGTGCATGGCTTCAGACTGGTTGCAAGACTATTTTCAAAATCGCTGAAATTCTTACATTATTTAGATTCCAGTCCACAGACCACAAAATATTCGAGTTACCAAATCATTCAGAGTAACATTAATTGAGGTGAGTATGAATACAAGCAAAGCTACAGAGAAAGCAATGCCTATTGATAAACTTGCTTGTCAACATTACTTAAGAAATTATGAAGAGTATCTTAAACCCTTGAGAGATCAAGAAATTGTACTGCTTGAGTTAGGAGTAGCTGAAGGTAAATCTTTACTGTACTGGCGTGATTTTTTTCCGAAAGCTCAGATAATTGGTCTTGATATTCATCCAGTACAGATTAACGACCCATCCAACCGGATTAAAGTCTATCAGGGAGAACAACAGAACCGCGAAGTCTTGAACAAGATAGCAGATGAAGTTGCGCCGAACGGTTTTGATGTGATTGTTGATGACGCATCCCACATTGGACAATTTACAAGGATTAGCTTTTGGCATCTGTTTGAGAATTATCTCAAGCCAGGTGGTTTATACTTTATTGAAGATTGGGGATGCAGTTACTGGGATATTTACCCAGACGGGAAAAAGTATTTTCCTCAGCAAGTTGATTTTACCTGGTATGAAAAGCTTCTCAATCATTTGTTGAAGATTTCTTTTATACAGAACACTACTTTATTTCGCAAGTTGGTTAATAAATTGCGTATTGTACTTGTCAAGAAAGAATTCCCTTCACATCAGCGTGGCATGGTTGGATTTGTTAAAGAACTTGTAGATGAGTGTGGATTTCCCGACATAACTAATGAACTTTTTGGCAATCCTCCGAAAAGACCATCAATGATAGAGTGGATGAGAGTCTCTGTCGGTCACGTTGTGATTAAGAAGGCAGCGCAAAAGTAAGGTAAAGTTGGAGTACAGGGTCAAATTAAGCAGGTAGCAATGAGCAAACTTATATACCATGCTGACATACTAGATTTAATTGGCCCTTGTTAACACTACAATGTTGGTCAGAATTGACTGCAAGCATCACCACAACTAAAGCTAGAAACCATCGCTTAGATTCATCAAGCTAGGGAAATTTTACTCTCCCGTTTAGAGAATCCGTCATAAATGCTGGAATTGGCGCAAATTGTTGGAGTGAGCGATCGCGTAGCGTGTGCAAAGTGCGTTAGCGAAGCTCCTCTGAAAGAGGCTCACTCACATCAATGTGGTAGAATTATTGCCAATTATTCTTATTTATCTCAATCATCACGCTTAATTTAGCCCCATCATGACCCTGATTCTCAGCCAAACGGACTGGAATGAACTGTGCCAGCAGACTCCTCAACTGCGCTATCCCAGTTTGATACTTGATAATTATGAAGTACTTTTGAGTGTTCCAGAACGTCTGGGTCGGGGCTATAGTCGCCATATGGAATTATTACCAGGGGTACGGCTGAGTTTATATAACTGGGAATTTCATTGGGATTGGTCGCTCAAAGCACCAGTACATGACCATTTGGTGCAATCTTTGGTTATTTTGTCTGGAGCAATCCATGATGAAGAGGTGTACCCCACGTTGGGAGGACAGCGGAGCTACTTCTCTGGTAGCGGTATTTCGCCTTCCTATACCTCACGATATGAGCGATCGCAGCGATTAATTTTTGTTGAGGTTCATCTGCTACCAGAGGTGCTGGAGGAATTATTTTCAGGAATGAGAGGCACAAATGCAACTCTATTGAAGCTACTCCTGAAACGCAATGACTGGAAGGTGTCGTTCTTCCCAATAGTGACGCTGGGAATGCGGCAAATAGCCCAGCAAATCATGATAGCACCATTTTTTGGCACGGCACGGCGGCTGTATTTGCAAACAAAAGTATTTGATCTGCTAGAGTTGCAGCTTCAGCCAATCCTGTCTGACCAAACCCTTTGTTATCCGCCACCGGGGCGCAAATCAGACACGATCGCCCGGATTTATCATGCCAGAGAGGTGCTAGCATCCCGATTAGAGAATCCACCATCGTTGTTTGACTTAGCCCGACAGGTAGGTGTGAGCGATCGCACCCTGCAACGCGGCTTTCGGGATGTGTTTGGTACAACTGTCATCGGCTACCTGACCCAGCAACGAATGAAATACGCTGAACAATTTTTGAGAGCAGGCAGTTGCACCGTTGCAGAAGCAGCAAATCGCGTCGGGTACACCCATCTGGGGCATTTTGCGGCAGGGTTTAAGCAGCAGTTTGGCATTACCCCAAGTGAGTGTTTGGCTGGAAAAAGTCCGGGTCGTTAGCTAGACAGGCTGCTAAATCAGTATTTAGCCCCACCCTAACCCTCTTCTTGCAAAGGTGCTACGGTGTATACACATCTCGGATGAGATTCCCCTAAATCCCCCTTTCCAAGGGGGACTTCTAATCCGGTTCCTCCTTACTAAGCAGGTTAGGGAGGATCAGTTCACACAGGCTAAAATGGGGAAAACATTAACTCCCCATCCTTGAATTTTGCGCTAGTAAAGCTTCTCGATCAAATCCTGAAATAGTGCCTATGGTTTTGCCTCAATCTGCTCATTCAGTACCCGTTCCGGCTTTAGCCAGTGGCGATCGCCTCACTCGCGCTGAGTTTGAGCGCCGCTATCAGGCAACTCCAGAAAAATTTAAAGCCGAACTCATTGAAGGAGTGGTTTATGTGGCATCGCCTGTGAGAGCTTGTTATGGTGTTCCTCATGCTACATTAGTAACCTGGCTGGGAGTTTACAGTGCTGCTACTCCTGGTGTGAGTGTTGCTGATAACACAACCATACGGCTGGATTTAGACAATGAACCCCAACCGGATGCTCTACTGCGGATTGAAACTGGTGGCACTTCTACCCTGAGTGAAGACGGCTACATTGAAGGGACACCCGAACTGATTGCCGAAATTGCCACTAGCAGCGCGGCTATAGATTTGGGTGATAAAAAAAATGCTTATCGCCGTAATGGTGTGCAGGAATATCTAGTGTGGCAAACCTTTGAAAATCGGTTCAGTTGGTTTCGGTTGCAGTCTGAAGAATTTGTTCTCATCGAGCCGGATGCAGAAGGCATAATTCGTAGTTCTACCTTTCCAGAGCTGTGGCTAGCGGTGACGGCTTTGTTAGAAGGCAGAATGAGCAATGTGTTGAATACTCTGCAAACAGGGCTGATATCACCAGAACATCAAGCCTTTGTGCAGAAACTTGCCGAGTCGCTGATATGAGGCAATAGCTAACCAGACGGAGGATTGAGCTACTTATTCTGCTGACCTAAACACTTGTTGCGCGGTTAAGCGCAAATCGGGAAATATGGAAGACATCAGGTACTCTTGACCGCGAAATGCTTGCATTTGGTAGCGATCGCTTTGGAGGTTACAGATAGTGATTGTCGGTTGTTTGGGAGAACCAATGAAAAAAGTCCCTCCCAGTCCCAGGTAATCAACAATCCAATATTCTGGAATTCCTAAAGCTTGATAATCATCTAACTTGCGGGCATAGTCGTTTTGCCAGTTTGTACTCACCACCTCAACTATCAATTTAACCGATGAACCCAGTGTAATGATGGGTTCGCGTCGCCACAGGGGTTCAGCCTCAAGAGCAGGTCGATCTAGAACAATGACATCTGGCTTGAAAGCTGACATCAAACCCAAAGGTTTAATTAAGCACCTCATAGGTATAAAATAAGGCTGATTGAGATGAGCGATCGCTAAATTGAGTTGCAGATTGATGAAACCAGTTACTTGCTCGTGGGGCCCAGTTGGTTCCATTTCAACCAATTCTCCATCAATCAACTCATACTTGAAATCGTCACCAAATTGGGCAACAAATTCTGCAAATGTCAATGACGTAGGTAAGCTTTGAACCATGAACCTATGCCCCAGCCATGCCAGTCTGTTCTGTATTCTAGCACTGGCGACACACAAGTATACCCAGAGCTAGTTTCCAGCCCAAAAAAGTCGAGTGAAAAATCAGCTTTTCATAACATTGAGCAAATTGTCGGTTTTGGGATAGACTCGGCTAAATTTATTCCTCTAAACTCTGTTTGATTGCAATTAAGAAATATACGCAATAAGCAGTATTGTTTAGTGGTGTAGAGAGTGGTATGAAAAGTTGGCGTTTTGCTGATAAAAACAAGTGTTTTGTAATATCGCTTGACATTTATCTTTGGTTGGTGGTGAGTGTAGTCGGTGTCATTGGTGGTATATTTGCTCAACCCGTACAGGCACTGGCGTCAGAAAAGAAGCAGGATACAGCGATCGCGAAAATTCAAACACTCAGCGAAATAAACTTTCCTGCTACTAGTGTCAAAGATTTATTTTCTCAGTCACCAACTAACCCTCCTTCCCAAGGGGGTGTTGTAATAATTACAGGAGTCAAGGCAAATCCCACCGATAAAGGTGTGGAGGTGATTTTACAAACAAATCAGGGTGAACAACTGCAAATTACTAATCGCAGTGCTGAGAATAATTTTATCGCTGATATTCCTAATGCTCAATTGCGTTTACCCAATGGCGATGCGTTTACATTTCGTTCCCAAAACCCAGTTGAAGGGATTACTGAGATAACTGTTACAAATTTAGATGCTAACACTATCCGGGTGACAGTGGCGGGTGTTGCAGCTATGCCAACAGTTGAGTTATTTGACAGTAACGAAGGATTGATTTTTGCTTTAACACCTGCTGCAACTGCAATGCAGCCACCACAGCAGCCTGAAGGTGAGCAGCCAACGAGTGAAACACCGCCAGAGGAACCAACAGCGCAGGATGATGAGCCAATTGAATTGGTGGTGACAGGTGAGCAGGATGGTTATCGCGTCAGAGATTCGTCAACTGCGACTAAAACCGACACTCCACTGCGCGATATTCCCCAATCGATTCAGGTTGTTCCCCGACAAGTGATTGAAGACCAGCAAGCCGCTCGTCTAAGAGATGTGATCAAAAACGTGCCGGGAATAGCATCAGGATTTGTGTCCCCTCGCGCATTTTCTGACACCTTTTCAATTCGCGGATTTGACTCAATTTTCAACCTTTTAACTGATGGACTGTTAGATGTTACCAATCAATCGATTGGGTTCAATGCTGCCACCATTGATCGCGTCGAAGTCCTCAAAGGACCAGCCTCTGTATTGTTTGGACAAGGCTCCCTTGGAGGGATCATCAACTATGTCACCAAACAACCACTAAGAGAGCCTTACTACTCAATCGAAGGGTCTGCTGGCAGCTATAACTTCTATCGTGGAGCGATTGATCTGTCTGGCCCCCTCAATCCCCAGGGAACAGTCGCATACCGCTTCAATGCGGCGGCTCAAACGACTGAAAGCTTCATTGATTTTTATGAGCAGCAGCGTTATGTTGTATCACCTGTGCTGAGTTGGCAACTGAGTGAACGAACAAAATTGACCCTACAAGCTGAATACCAACAAGTTACGGGACCGTTTGATATTGGTCTTCCTGCGGTAGGAACTGTGTTACCCAATCCAAATGGTAAAATTCCTCGCAATCGCTTTATAGGGGAACCAAATATTGATGACAGTAATAATCGAGTGTTTCGGATTGGTTATAACTTTGAGCATCGTTTCAGCGATAACTGGCAACTGAACAGCGCCTTCCGAACGTCATTGCTTTACTTAGATAGAGAACTTGTTTTCAGCACTTCGTTAGCCCCTGATGGTCGTACTCTCAACCGAGGCTTTGGCACCCAGTATTACACTGATAGTATCTACAATTTAGATACGTATGCTGTTGGTAAGTTCTCTACTGGCAGTATTCAACATCAACTTGTCACCGGGTTCAACTTATCCAGGCAAGACACATTCGCAACCAATCCAGGTCAAGCGATCGCGCCTCTGGATCTGTTCAATCCCGTGTATGGCGCGACTCCAACCGAATCTACCAGCCCATTCAACTACCGAAATCGCGCAGATTCTCTAGGTTTATACGTTCAAGATCAAATTACGCTGGGCGAAAACTTTAAAGTACTTCTGGGTGGACGGTTTGATATTGCCAATCAAACGTTTGAGAATTTAGTGACATCAAGTACCAGTTTTGGTCAAACTGAGGTTTTTAGCCCCCGTGTGGGCATTGTTTATCAACCCATTCCAGCAATTTCTTTGTATGCCAGCTATGGTCAATCATTTAACTACACCACGTCTGTGGCCAGTGCTGCTGCACCGTTGCCCCAGCGAGGCACTCAGTATGAAGTCGGTATCAAAGGAGAGTTAAGTAACCGACTAGCGGCAACTTTGGCATTCTATGACTTAACTCGCACCAATGTACCTACGGCTGATCCGAACAATCCACTTCGTAGCATTCAAACAGGTGAACAGAACAGTAAGGGCATTGAATTCAATGTTTCAGGGGAAATTCTGCCTGGATGGAATGTAATTGCTGGCTATGCGTTAACCGATGCAAAAATTACCAAAGATAATACATTTCCTGTGGGTAATCAAATCAATAATGTTCCTAATCATAGCTTTAACTTGTGGACAACCTACGAAATTCAGTCTGGTAATTTACAAGGACTAGGCTTTGGCTTAGGGTTCTTCTATGTGGGTGCTCGCCAAGGGGATTTGCTTAATACATTTGAGTTACCCAGCTATTTACGTACCGATGCTGCACTTTACTACAAACGTGGACAGTTTCGCGCAGGGATTAATTTCAGAAACTTGTTTAATGTTGACTACTTTGAGTCTGCCCAGAATCGCAATCGAGTTTTCTACGGCGATCCGTTCACTGTACAAGGCACTATTTCATGGCAGTTTTAGGGACTAGACGTTTATGCGGCTAACTATAAAACGCTCTATTTCTCTACTATTGCTGGCTGCTTTCACAACGTTGCTGGTGACTGCTTGTAATCCAACTTCAAATTTAAGTATAAAAAGATACGATAAATCCATAAAATATTGCCGTGTCGTGCAAGATGTAATGGGTAACACTTGCATCCCTAATAACCCTCAGCGAATTGTAACCATGATGTCTATCTCTTTAGGTAGTGCTTGGGCGTTGGGGATTAAACCGATTGCATCTGCATGGGTACCAGGTGAGCCTTTCCCAGCATATATTAAGGATCAAGAGCAGCTTGAAAATATTGGTACTCTTTATGAGCCAAATGTAGAGAAAATCCTACAATTAAAACCTGATTTAATTGTATCAAATACACGACCAGCACTAAAGAGAATTCATAAACAGTTGTCCAGCATCGCACCTACCGTTGTTGTAGATGCACCAATTCCACCTCTATCGTGGCAGCAAAGCCTAGAAGATATTGCAAATTTATTCGGAAAAGAACAAGAGAGCCAACGATTAATAGAACTTTACTGGCAACGGGTTGAGAAACTTAGGCAAGCATTGGGAGATAAAAGATATCAGTTAAAAGTGTCTGTCATTACTATAAATCCACCCTATGGAATATTCACTTACGGACAAAAACATCCCACAAGCCAAGTATTGTCAGATGTCGGACTACAGCGTCCACTGATACAGATGGGAGATTTCACTACAAAAGAGCAAATTTCTCAGGAACTTCTGCCTGAACTTGATGGAGATGTTATTTTTCTTTCTTATAGAGGAAAAAAGGCGGCAAAGGAATCCTTAGAAAAACTCCAACAAACCCCTTTGTGGCGCACCTTAAAAGCAGTACAACAAAATCGAGTTTATCTTGTAGATGCTAACCATTGGTATGCTTTTGATGTTTTGGCAATGAATGCCGTTATTGATGATTTATTTAAATACCTCGTCAACGCCCCTTAATTCTTATGCTCAAACACACCCTATTCGTCTGCAAATCCTGCCACCGTTCCACTGAAAAACGACCAGAAAATCCACCTTTTGATGGCACTATTTTACTTGATAAAATCAACACTTTATGCGTCGAAAAATTCCCAGATGATGAAATTGAAATTCAAGCAGTGGGATGCTTATGAGCTTGCAATCATGGCTGTGTTCTATCCATCTCTAGTCCAGATAAACCCACCTATCTCTTCGTCAATCTCACCCCAGAAGAAAGTGCCATAGCCTTACTAGATTTTATGCAACTATATATTAATAGTGCTAAAGGAACTGTAGTGTGGAAACAGATTCCTGAAATCTTACAATCTGCTACTTTCGCTCAAATACCCTCACAAAATAATTCGTAATTACGTAATTACGAAAGTTTTATACAGTCTAGCTTTGGAGGATTTGAATCTGTTGCCAAATTTTCGAGAATTGGTATTACCAGACTGTGCGATCAATTATCAATTCGTGCCTTTAGCCAAGCCTGTAAATCAGCCACACTGGTAAATATCCAGCAATGCTTCACCTAACTCTTCCAATCTTGACAACGACAAACCCAAAACCAAAGAACGAACCTCCTGGGGAAGTTCTCCAAAACGCTTCGTCAACTGTCGGGTAACAAAGTTAACAGCTTCTTCTTGCCGTCCTTCCTGTTTAATTTCCCGATAAACTCTCGTTTCCTTGAGTGTAATATCTAACATTGCCTCTACCTCCACTCTACCCAGTTCATCAAACCGATAAGTCATGATTATTGTAACTATCTCAATTATCGCACGACTATCTGATGGCGATAATTCGGCACGAGTCCGATTTAACAAGTACCTCGCTGCTGCTGGTGCTAGGTGGTTCATTTATCCTTATCGCCCCTAATGTAGCTTTGTTAGCAATCTTACCCACACCCTTCATTTTTTGGAGTTCATTAGCATTCCAAAAACGACTCGCACCCCGTTATGCAGATGTGCGTGACAAAGCCGGATTTATCAATAGCCGTTTAGCCAATAACCTCTCAGGAATTGCTACAATTAAAAGCTTCACGGCTGAAACCTACGAAAGAGAACGTATCCTCTGTGAAAGTGAAGCCTATCGCCGGAGTAATCGAAATGCGATCGCCCTTTCTGCTGCCTTTTTCCCGGCAATTCGCTTTGTGGTTGTCATCGGTTTCATCGCCACGCTGTTTTTTGGTGGTGTAGCAGTGGCAAATAATCAGTTAACTGTGGGAACCTACGGTTTCATGGTATTGTGCAATTCTCAAATATCCACCGATTTTGATTGTGGATGAAGCGACTTCTGCGGTTGATAATGAAACTGAAGCGGCGATTCAGAAGTTGTTGGCGATGATTACTCAAAATCGGACAACTATAGCTATTGCTCATCGTCTTTCCACAATTCGTCACAGTGATTGTATATATGTGATGGATAATGGTGAAATTGTAGAGCAGAGTAAGCACGAGGATTTACTGGCGCTTGATGGGATTTATGCAAGTCTGTGGCGCTTACAGTCTGGGATTCATTAATATAAAGAGGCTTGAAGTTGTTTGAGGATTCCGCCTTTAAGGGGCGGAAATACGTTAATTACGCTGGCAAAGTATAACGTTGCTCAATTGCTGTTTTGATAGCAGCACGACTTTCGGATGCGGAACCGTTAGCAGTTTGTTCTATATTTGCAACTTCTTCAGCTAAAGATTCATCCTTAATTGCTTCTCGAAACCAGCGTGAGTAATCTCCTTGGCTTAGGTGATACAACCAAGTTTCATCATCTACACCTTCTGCGATTTGGGTAAACAAAATCAAGTTTTGAGCGCGCAGATTCAATTTACCTTCTGCTCCTCGAAAATAAAAGCTTTTGTCTTGTCCCAGTTCTCCTTGCGCATACTTGCGGACATGACGGCGGCGTTCGGTATTTCCAGGGGCAATGCGGAAGCGGAATGGTTCGGGATCTTGTCGAAACCAAGCGTAAACTTCTCCTGGTTCAAGGGTTTGAGGTGTTAATTGTGGCGGACAGTAACCGACGACTGTACAGAATTGCTCAATGTTCTGTTCTGGTGAGTTGCCAACGGTGAGGATAGCATCTACTAAAGATAAAGCAGCAGGTGCAACTTGATCGGGATGCACAGTAATGAGCATCAAGCCGTCTATTTTTTGAGGTAAAGTTAACGAGGCAGAGTTCCAAGATGAAGGCAGAAGATGGTGTGCTTCATCCACTACTATCCAATGGGGACGTCCTGTTTGCGAACGCAATTCTTGCAAAGCCGGTAGTAATGCTGCAAAAAACGCCGGACGATCGCCTAAAGCAATACCAAGTAAATTAACAATTACATTTTGATCAGGTCGTTCAAGTAATTTCAATACTTCTGTTAATCGTGGCGAGCGATCGCTATCACCCAAAACAACCGCATCGGTAAAGTTCTCGTAATCTCCTTCTGGATCGATAATGCAAAATTGGTATTTTTGCTCGGCGATCCGTTCTAACATTGCTGTTGCCAAAGTGGATTTGCCTCCGCCAGAGGTGCCAGCAAGCAATAGACTTAAGCCATCAGACTTAATTTTAACCTCGGAATTATCTTCTCGTGTTCCCAACAGAATATTATGTCGTTGCAACTGGCTATTAATGTCAGCCAAATCTGAGGCAAGTAGTTTATCAATTACCTCTACAACACCAGCACCGCGACTACCATCGGTGACAAAATCCACTCGTTCTTTCACCATTGGTAAGGCATTGGCAACCGCAACCGAACACTCACACATAGTGAGAAAGGCATGATCGTTTTCTGCATCGCCAATACCAACAACATTGTGTGGCGATAACTTCAACTCATCCAAAGCCGCCGTCAATCCCGACGCTTTATTGATACCACTAGGTAGCACCATTACCGCACCTTTATTAAAGATGACTTGCAATTCCAATCCCAACTCGCGGATTACCTCTAGAACAGTTGTTTCATTTGGATGCCAAGTAGCGACAATAACCTTACCCACTGATAGAGGCTCAACATGGCGTTCCTGCAACGCTTTAATAAATTCTACAGGTGGTTGCGTACCCAATATTTTCTCTTGACGGGAAGTAGGGAAATAAAGGACAGCACCATTTTCTGCCACAATACAATCAAAACAATCAAATTGTGAAAACGCCTGCTGCAAATCATCTAGTTCCCTTCCTGTCACCAAAATCAGTTTTCTAGCAGAAGTTTGCAGGCATTTTAGTGCTTCCAGGGTTTCATCATTTACCTGTCCATCTGTGGCAAGTGTACCATCGTAGTCAGTGGCTAATGCAAAGTAACGCATGGATGTAGTTGTCATCTGCGGCTTTCACTTCAGAGCTTCATTATCAAATTGCTGCAGTTCGCAACTTTTGTTATCCAGCTTTAGAAATAAAATTTTAGGGAACACGGTACTAGGATTTCTTAATTCCTAATCCCTAGTATCTAGTCCCCAGTCCCTAGTATTGCCACAGCTTGATAGTTTTATCTTGACTGCAACTAGCTAAAATATTTTTTTGAGGGTTGAAAACCACCGTTCTTACTTCCGCTTCATGTTCAGAGATTGTAAGTATATAACGTTCTTTTTTCAGACCCCAAATGCTTATTTTTCCATCTTTATTCCCGGTGGCAATTACTCGACTATCAGGGCTAAAGGCAACTGAATTAATTTCACTATAATTTTTGGCAGAATGAATATGATTCTGATTTTTGAAATCCCAAATTTCTAAGCTTTCGTCACAACCAACAGCTAGCAGCATTCCATCAGAACTAAAAGTAACAGAGTTGATAGGAGTTAAATCAGTCACTAATGGCGGACATTTTAATCGATTTTTGGGAAGCCAGATATTAATAATTCCGTCCTTCTCACCGCTAATTAAAATTTCTCCACCAGGAGTAAAGGCTATTGTCTTAACTTCACTTAAATTATCAGCCAAAGTGACTCTTTTATAAGACAACATATCCCAAATTATCAAACTTCCAGATTTGCTACCACCAACAAGTAACTGTCCATCTGGGCTAAAGGCAACTGTCAGAATTGTTCCTGGCTCTAAGTCAGGTTCTAAGCGTGCCTTTTCATAAAGACGCTTTTCTTCTTGATTCTGGGAATGATTCCAAAGCCAAACAGAGTTTCGGCGACTTAGATAAGTTCCACTAGCAATACAGCTTCCATTGGGGCTGAAGACAATTGTACTCGGCAAGGAGTTAGATGAAGGGCCTTGTAGTAGTGTTTTCGGCTCGTCTATATTCTCTAAATTCCATTGCTGAATAGTTTGTTCATCTGTTCGACTAACCAAAAATTTACCATCTGGACTAAAGGCAATAGAACTAACAGGAAAATCGACTTTTATAGTTTGCTTTAGTGTTAATTTTTCACAACTTTTAGAAGATGAAAAAGATTGATTAGCTAGAAATGATTCTACTAGTTTTAAAATTACAGGCTGTTCAGAGATAATAGAGCCGTTTACTTCAAAAGCAGTTGAAGGTTTAGCTGGAGTAGGATCGGTAAATTCCCAAAATTCACGATAGGCTTCTCTAACTTGACTTTGTACTGCTGTAATAATTTGGTTAGTGACGACTGGATTATCTAGAGCTTCATTAAATACCAATCCTGTTATTAAATAAATTTCTCTTCCAAATGGATCTCTAAGAATAACAGTTTCTTCACCAACTTCAATATCTGCCTTTGTCGCTTTAACGATTTGAAAAACTAAGGTTAAATCCCCAACCCTAGAACCGATAATTTTTCGACAAATAGCTGTTCCCTCTTCAGTTAAATCTCCATCGGCTGCTCTTGCTAGTAAATTAGATATCTGGGCTTTGCAGATAAAATCTGGGGCAACAACCGTGCGATAATCAAGATAATAGTTACGGCTAACTAAAAAAGACCAAGCTTTAAGACTCATACTCCTGCTCCTCCTAAATCAGATTCAGGATAGTCTCTGTGCAGTTTTTCGCGAATGTCGATAAAGCTCTCAATGATATGCTTTAGTGCTGTTTCTTCATTCGTAACTTTTCTGAGAGATTCTTCTCTTTGACGGCGTAGTTTTTCACTTTCTCTCGCAGCCTCAGCTTTTGCTTTAGCTACTTCTTGCCGACTTTTTTCAACTTTCTGCTCAACTTGTTGAATACCTTTTTCTGTAATATTTAGCAGCTTATTTAAAGTATCATTATCAAATTTGTATTTCTCAGGTAATAAATGCCGTCCTGTTGTAGCTACTAAATTTAGAAATGTGTCAGAAACAAATTGATTTACTTGTTCTAAAAAGCTAAACTTGGGAAGTACTTCAGTTTTTCTTTGTAAAATTTCATGATGTTTTGCTTTTATCTGATTAATTTCTATTTGCAAACCATCTATCAAAACGCAGGAAAGAGGTACTTCAACCTGAAAAGGTTGCGGAGTTGTATCAGTGCTCTTTTTCATTTCTCCATCTTGGAAGATTGCAAAATTCATGCCGACAGAACTAACGGGAATAAGTCTAACAGGACAATTTGCATCATTTCTTTGTTTGACAACATTTTTAAATTCAGGAACTTTTCTGAGCAACCGATACCGAACGTCAGAAAGGTCAAATCCACCTTGATTATCAATTAAATCCCACTTACTAATAATAAAATGTACTGGTATTTTTTTGCATTTCTGGATTAAATACAGCATATTTGGTAATTCTTTTTGTAACCAAATTTGAAGTAATTTATCATCACTTCCTTTTAATAAACTAAGAATTTGTTGACCATCTAGAATGGCTAATACTGCATCTGCTTCATCAATTTCACTTTGAAAATCAATATTAAATTCAGCTGATTCGTCTGCTGCTATCTCTGAAAGCATTTTTCCAGGATAGTCTTTGTAGATAAATTGACACGCTTGATGAACAGATAAATCTTTAGTCTTGACACAACAGGTAAAAGTCCAATCTTTTATTTCTTGAGTTCCTTTTGGCCAAGTTTCACCTGTAATAATTTCTGTATAGTATGTATTGAGAAGCTTACGCTGTAGAGAATCTTCTACATCCAGAAAAAAACCATATTCACCTTGAGTAGATAATTGCTTAAACAAACTCGCTAGAAATACTGTTTTTCCTGAGCCACTTGGGCCGAGAGTCATAATACTATATTTTTTCATACTTATCTGAGTTTAAATTAGAAGTTAAAATTGACTAAAACTTATACTTTTTAATTTTTTCAATATGATTGAGCCGCTTTCGTTGATCTAAATCTTCAACATCCAAACAAAAACCATACTTTCCCTAAGTTGATAGTTCCGTAAACAAACGAGCAAGAAATACTGTTGTACCTGCCCCCGCAGAGCCTAGTGTCAGAATTTTGTAATTTTTCATATAAATTACTTAAGTTTTTTCAATTCCAAAATGGAATTATGAAAATAATTAGCTTAAAACTGTAAATATATGATTTTTATGCTTGGTTGCTCGTTTCTCAAAATCTTCTTGTTTTTAATTAAAAATTAACAATTTTATGAGATAAATTTATAGTATATTTGCAGTTACAATATAATTCTTTTAAAAACAAGCAACCTCGTAAAATCTACTGAGAAAACTTCTATACAATGGATTTTTGATTGGAAAAACTACAGATAATTTCTGAACTGATGAGTGAGCTTCCATGATGCTGGTAGCGATCGCATACGATATTATAAGGAATGCGAAAATCTTAACTTAGCCTTCATCTCAAAGCAGTGGCAACTTATTCCAACTCGGAATTTAACAATAGCTTCACCCAGTCTTACGAGCGGGGATTGCAAAAAGTACTCGATCGCCTGATCGTTACAATGGAGCGTGATGAGTTAGTGAGACAAACCACGAACCACTTAAGAGAGTGTTTCCAGGTTAATCGCGTAGTTTTGTATTACTTTTACTATCAGTGGTATGGGCAAGTAACCTTTGAATCATTGAGTTCTGAGGAATTTTCTATTCTTGGTTCCACGGGGCCAGATAATTGTTTTAATGATGAGTATGCTGCTTTGTACTTGGCAGGAAGGGTAAGGGGAATCGCCGATATTGAGTCAGAAGCGATCGCTACTTGTCATCGAGATTTTCTGCGTAAGTTGCAGGTTCGTGCTAACTTGGTTGCACCAGTTTTAACCCCCAAAGGTTTATGGGGATTGCTCGTTGCCCATCACTGTCAAGCACCTCGCACGTGGACTTCGTTAGATATTGAACTGATTCAAAAAGAAGCACAAACTTTGGCAACAGCACCTTGTATTCAAGAGAGTTAGTAGATGGTGGGTAGTTGAGAGATAGTAGTATATGTAGGGTGCGTTACGGACTCTTTCCGCAGGCACCTTCTAAAGCTTGGTGTGTTACGCTTCGCTAACACACCCTATGCGTATTTCAAAAATAAAATATGAGTCCTATAGATAGTAGGTAATGAATAGTAGAAGTGGTTAACAAGTAAAAATTAACTACTGTACGGATGGGTTTAGAAGATAAATGGCATTGCTGATTAATGGATGAAAATAATGCCTAGTGCCAAAATCCTTGTCCAGACTCGATATATCGAGTCTCTACCTACTAACTACTATCTACTACCTACTAACAACCTGCTCTTATGCCTTACCTGACATCAGCAAATGCAATCCGTTCTCTAATTTTTGAATATACCAACACCTCAACTTTATGGATAGATACAGAAGTCGCCGATTATAACAGTCGCAATCCCAGACTGTCACTGATTCAGGTGTTAGACGATCCCAAAGATATGACTGGCGATCGCATTCATGTTTTAGATGTGCTTAAACAACCTGATGTTGTGATTGACTTTATTGACCAAATCATGCTTAACCCTGCGATTGAAAAGGTATTTCATAACGCTAGCTATGATTTAAAATTTCTGGGTAATAAAAAAGCAAAAAATATTACTTGTACTTTAGAAATGGCAAAAAAAATACCTTACTATATATTGCCATTATCAGACTACCAACTTAAAACTCTTGCCTCAACACTATGTAACTTTCGGTATATCGACAAACAAGAACAAAGTAGCGATTGGGGACAACGTCCTCTCACTGAAGAACAAATTGAATATGCTTATCTAGACTGCATTTATCTAGCTCAGGTGCATATGCGTTTGCTAGAACTAACTAAACAAAGTAATCCTAATCCTGCAACTGAAGACTTGATTGCACTTGCAGCAAGATACCAGGAGATTGAGCAGCAATGGAAGCTGTTGAATTCAGAGTTTGAGCATTTGCAACAAAGAATTAAGCAGGCGATGCAAGCTCAAAATTTATCAGAAACTTCGGACTTTAAACTAACGAGTTACGATCGAACAACTGTCAAAGTATCATTTGTAGAGTTAGCTAGGCTAGTACAAACAGAAGGTATTGTATTAGATTTTCCGATCACACTGACTCAGAAATTGCAAAAAGACTTAGGACAAAACCTTGAACAATTGTCAGCAGATGTAGAGAAAATTACTGCTTGGCGTTTAACTATGAAAACTTCTGAAAGTGACGTTGAAGATAAGTAAATTTTGCCCCAAATTAAAAATATTTTAGATATTTTAAATGCAGTCTTTAAATAAAAGATGACAAAATGTTGGAAAAATTATTCCAATATAGCAGGACAAAATATTTGTTGACTGTAATTTATGAAACTGCGTTTATGGGAGCAAAAATTTACAACAATGGCAGTCAGTATAACTGCGCTAACTGCATTTATTGCGATCACAACGGTTTCCTGTACTAAAAACAATGATGTATTAGTAACAGAAATTGGAGTTAGTCCTCCCAGGCGTCCAGTATCAAAACCATCAAAAGCAGCGGACTTTTACATCCAAGGACAGTATAAGCATATCCAGGGCGACTCTCAAGGCGCGATCGCTGCTTTTACCAGATCAATTAACCTGAATCCAGATTATGCTCCAGCCTACAATAGTCGCGGACTTGTTCACTTTGATATTGGAGACAAGCAGCAAGCAATCTCAGACTACAGCCAAGCGATTCGCCTCAATGCCAACAATGCCGAATTTTTTAATAATCGTGGCAACGCCCGTGCTGCACTAGGAGATATCAACGGAGCAATTGAAGATTACAATCAAGCCATTCGTCTAGCTACTACCTATGCCGAAGCCTACAACAATCGGGGCAATGCTCGCGCTGCAACAGGAGATAGAAACGGGGCAATTTCCGATTACGATCAAGCGATTCGCTTCAATCCCCAGTATGCTGCTGCCTATAATAATCGGGGAAATGCCCGCGCTGCCATCGGTAATCAACAAGGAGCAATAGCTGATTATGACCAAGCGATTCGCCTTGCTCCTAGATTTGCCGCCGCTTACAATAATCGAGGCAATGCCCGTGCTAACCTGGGAGATAAACAAGGAGCCATTGCTGACTTACAGCGAGCTGCAAATATCTTTCAACAACAAAATAACGATCAGTTGTATCAACAGGTAATGAACAATATCAGAGATTTTCAGCAGCAATAGGATAGAATATTTCACGCCACTTGCCCAGGAAGGGTTTCCCGACTTGTAGACACGCCTTCTTCGGCTTCAGTGCAGAGTACAAAGTGGCGTGAGGTTGGAGGGGTTAAAGAAGTTTCCCAATCTTTAACTATGGGAGTACTCTAAAGCAGCAGTTCAAAGGGCGATCGCATTTAAAAAGGTTACGCTAGCCCCACCAATTTGTTGCTTAACTCCCACATTCGCTCTGCTCTTTCGTCATCACGGGCTTGGGGGGAAACTCTTTGAACAAAGGATTTGCCGTCTTTCTTCTGGCGATTTCCCCAGCTCCAATAAACACCAGATTGCTTGTACTCAGGAGCGGCAACTACTGCTGCTACTCTCTCACCAGCTAATTCCTGAGATACGTATCCCCCAGTAATATACTTCTGAAACAACGGGAAAAGTTTTTGAAACAGAGGATAGTGGTTTCTAAATAGGGGTGTTTCTGCAACACATCCCGGATAGAGAGAACTAAAGACAATACCAGTTGACTCGTGATAGCGTCGATGCAATTCCCGCATCGTCAGTACATTGCAAACTTTACTATCCTTGTATGCTTTGACAGGTTCAAACTTCTTGCCATCAATCATGGAAATTGGCTCCTTAAATCCTGCTGCAAAGCCATCTAAATTTCCTAAATCTGGGCGTGGGGGAATTTTTCCACCCAATTCATCTGGGTTGTGCGTTACAGTTCCCAAAATCACAAGTCGGCGATCGCTGGCATTGGAATTCTTAAGATCCTCAAGCATCAGGTTACATAAGAGAAAATGACCAAGGTGATTGGTGGTAACAGTCAACTCGTAGCCTTCTGGGCTTCGCAACGGCTCTTTGATTAAAGGCATATAAATGGCGGCGTTACACACCAAAGCATCCAATGACTTGCCGCTTGCCCTGAAGTTATTCACAAACTGTCGAACACTTTCCAAAGAGCCTAAGTCGATATGCATTATACTGTAGCTGTCCTGGGGCATTCCTACAGATTGTGCAGCTTTTTCAGCCTTTTCTAAATGCCGACAGGCCATTACTACGTGCCATCCTCTTTTTGCAAGTGCTTTTGCAGCATACAAACCAACCCCTGAGGATGCGCCGGTAATTACAACCGTTGACTTACGATTTTGTTCCATTTTATTTATTAAAAATATATTGCCAATCCTTTATTGTAAAGCCTTGAGGATGCTTTATTGTTGCTAGAACAATGCTTCAGTTATTCGGGAACGGAAGCTTAAAATTTGGCAATAAAAGCTTTAAAATTTGTAATATGAACTGAATTGTAATTACGATAGTTTGAGCTTTAGTGACTATATTTTGAAGTTTAGTAACACTAGCTTCAATATTTGTAACAAAAACTGAAATTATTATACTGAAAATATAAAAAATAAAATCTAGCCAAATTTTAACGGCATAACATGGGCAGTATCTGGGAACTCGATTTTTACTCCCGTCCAATTCTGGACGAAAATCAGAAAAAAGTTTGGGAAGTCTTAGTGTGCGAAACTCCTTTGGATACCCGTACAAATGTAGATTCTTTGTTTCGCTATGCTAAATATTGTCCTAGTACCCAGGTAAATTCGGCATGGTTGCGGACGGCACTGCAAGAGGCAATTGACAAAAAAGGAGAAGCACCAATTAGAGTTCGCTTTTTCCGGCGGCAAATGAACAATATGATTACTAAAGCCTGCCAGGATATTGGTGTTCCGGCACAACCAAGTCGTCGGACTTTGGTGCTCAACCAATGGCTGCAACAACGGATGGAAGAAGTTTATCCTCAACAAGAAGGATATCAAGGGGGAGCTAATCCTTCGGTGCGTTTGGAAGCCCCTTTAGCCCAACGTCTACCCGATGCATTGGAAGGGCAACAGCTAGGATTTGTGACTTTACAAGCCTCGGAATTTACGGATATGTCGGAGTGGGATATCAGCTTTGCTGAAGGATTTCCCCTAGAGTTGGTAAATATTTCTCCCCAAACTCCCATTCCTGGTGTTTTGATTTTCTCACCCAGAGCATTACCTGTGGCTGCCTGGATGTCTGGCTTGGATTTGGCGTGGTTGAAATTTGATCGCAGTCCGCAGGGAGGAAGGTTACTTTTAGAAACAGGGGCGACTGAAAGCTGGATCTTAGCAAATATCAAAAACCCCCAAATGCTTACCCAAGCCCAAGAGTTTGAACAAGCCAAGCAAAAAGCTAACGGCGCGCATTTTCTTGGAGTGCAATCCAATCCCCAAGCAGAATCTTTTGCAGGGTTTTGGCTGTTATGTGAGATCAATCTGTCATAAAGTTAATTGGGGATTAGCTAATGGCTATTCATGCATGTTGCAATTAGCCATTAGCTATTAGCAATTAACAATAAAAAACATGGTGTCTAAAAAGTTACCAAAGGATACACTGGCAGAACAGTTACTGGAACTTGCCTTACAATCTGGTGCAGAAGTTGCTGAGGTGTATCAGTCGCGATCGCTCTCTCGACCGGTATTTTTTGAAGCAAATCGCCTCAAACAGCTAGAAACCAATCAGTCTGAAGGTACGGCGTTGCGACTATGGTGTAACGGACGTCCAGGGCTAGCAGTGGCTTATGGTAATGTGGAACCGCAGGCGATTGTGGAACGCGCCTTAGCTTTAAGCCAATTGAATCAACCAGAAGATGTGGAACTTGGCAGTAACTTTCAGCCTGCCTATCCAGACTTAGGGGCAGAGGTACCAGTAGAGAAGTTAGTAGAGTGGGGCAAAGAAACAATCGCTCTCATCCGTGATGTTTACCCAGAAGTTCTTTGTAACGGTGACTGGGAATGTGATGTTGAAAACACCAGACTCGTCAATAGCGAAGGTTTAGATTGTTACTACACTGACACTACCCTTAGTTGCTATATCTCCGCAGAATGGGTACGAGGTGATGACTTTTTGAATGTTTCCGACGGCGAAACCGAACGTGGCAATCTCCAACCCAACAAACTTGCTGCTCAAATTTTACAACGTTTGTCTTGGGCAAAAGAGAACGTTTCTTTCAAGAGCGGTCGTTCGAGTGTATTGTTTACTTCTAAAGCGGCTGATATGCTTTGGGGAACTGTCCAAGCTGCATTGAATGGTAAGCGAGTTTTAGAAACGGCATCTCCTTGGGCAGAACGCATTGGCAAACAAGTAGTTTCCCCCTCCCTAACTCTATATCAAGATCCTGAAGCAGGGCCTTACAGTTGCCCTTTTGATGATGAAGGCACCCCGACTCAGTCTTTAGTGTTTATTGAAAACGGAGTCTTGCAAAATTTTTACAGCGATCGCACTACCGGCAAGCAGCTTAACATTCCCTCCACAGGCAATGGTTTTCGTCCTGGTTTAGGTAGCTATCCTACCCCTGGTTTATTTAATTTCTTGATTCAACCCGGTTCGGGAACGCTACAAGAATTGATTCAACAATTAGACGATGGCTTGATTGTGGATCAAATGCTAGGCGGTGGCAGTGGTATTTCTGGTGACTTTTCTATTAACGTTGATCTAGGATACCGCGTCAAAAATGGTCAGGTAATTGGGCGTGTAAAGGATACAATGGTGGCGGGTAATGTCTATACGGCTCTCAAACAATTGGTTCAATTGGGTGGCGATGCTGATTGGAACGGCTCTTGTTATACCCCGTCTTTAATTGTGGAAGGACTTTCCACCACAGGCAAAAACAATTAAATAATTAGCAATTAAAATTTTTCCTCAATTATGGAAGTTTCAAGTCATAGCCAAGATGGCATTCAGCTTGATAGAGTAGTTTTTTTTGGACGTACTTTATCAGAATATGTCAAATTTTTTGACCTTGACTTATCTCAATGGGAAGATTGCAAAATATTGGATTGTCCATCTGGTACAGCTTCTTTTGTCGCAGAAGCTAACAAGATGGGTATTCATGCTGTAGCCTGCGATTTGTTATTTAATCTTGATGAAACTATTTTGTTTGATAAGGGAAAAGCAGATTTTGAACACGTTGTCGAGCGAGTCACTCTGGTTCCACAATTTTACAATTGGGAATTTTATGGAGGGCTAGAGGGATTTAAAAAATATAGAAAGCTTGCCTTTCAACACTTTGCTCAAGATTATACAATTGGAAAAAGAGCAGGACGTTATATCAAAGCAGAATTGCCCAAATTACCTTTTGCCAATCAAAGCTTTGATTTAGTTCTGAGTGGTCATTTTTTATTTCTTTATAGTGATGAGTTTGATTACAATTTTCATTTAAATTCTATTTTGGAATTGTATCGGGTTTGTTCAAAAGAAGTGAGAATTTATCCCCTACAAGGTAAAAATGCCGAAGCTTATCCATACTTAGATAAATTACTTTCTGACTTGAAAGCCATAGAAATTACTACCGAAATTGTTAAAGTTAACTGGGAATTTCAAAAGGGTAGCAATCAGATGCTGCGCTTGATTTGTTAACAGTTATCAGAGACTTTTGTAGAAACAAAAAATTTCTAATAGAAAAATATTTTTGACTTTTGACTTTTAACTTTTAACTTTTTATGTCGCCCCCTTTGCTGACTCAGTGGGTTCGCACTGTCTGGCAACCGAGAAGAGGTTTAGCGATCGCAGAAGCTTGCATCATTGGTATAGTCGCCGCCCTCTCTGCTGTATTCTTAAAATTTGGTTCAGGATGGGTAGGAACATGGCGAGTTCAAAGTTCCCACATCTTTCCAGCATGGCTGGTTCTACCAACAATTGGTTTGTGCTTTGGGTTTTTGGCAGGTTTGTTGGTAGAAAGGTTAGCACCAGAAGCGTCTGGCAGTGGGATTCCCCATGTCAAAGCCTCTCTTGCTAACCTACCAGTTAGACTTTCTTGGCGAGTGGCAGTAGTGAAATTACTTAGTGCTACGATTGCCTTAGGTTCAGGAATAACCCTCGGTAGACAAGGTCCCACCGTACAAGTTGGTGCAGCTTTAGCAGGGGGAATGAGTCGTTTGGTTCCTACCTCTCCTGATCACCGACGCCAGATGATTGCAGCAGGTGCGGGTGCAGGTTTGGCAGCAGCTTTCAACGCGCCGATCGCTGGGGTATTATTTGTGATCGAAGAGTTACTCCAAGATTTATCAGGTTTGACTCTAGGTACTGCAATCATCGCTTCGTTTATTGGCGGTGTTGTCTCTCGCTTATTGGGTGGACGTAGTTTGTTACTAAACCTGGAATTGAATAAATCCTTAAGTAGTTTTTCAATCCCAGAAATTCCTTTTTTCTTAGTATTGGGTATTTTAGCAGGGTTACTAGCGGCATTATTTAATAAGGGAATAATTGAGAGTATAAAATTATATCGAAGCTTGCATATTAGCTTGCCACTAAGGGTTGCTTTAGCAGGATTTATTTCGGGTATAATTGTTGCATTTTTACCTAGCTCGTTCCGAGATAACACTGGTTTACGAGAGTTTGTAATTGCAGGAAGTGTTAATCCTTCCTTAGCAGCATTCGCTTTTTGCGCTCAGTTTATTCTCACCTTAATAGCGTTTGGCTCTGGAGCGCCAGGAGGGTTATTTGCCCCTAGCTTAATTTTGGGTTCTTGTTTGGGATATATTGTCGGCGTAGCTGAAGTCCAATTATTTGGATTTGGCTCAACTACTACTTATGCTTTGGCGGGGATGGGAGCATTTTTTAGCGCTGTCTCGAAAGTGCCAATCACAGCGATAGTGATTGTATTTGAGATGACAACAGATTTTAATTTAGTCTTGCCTTTGATGATTGGCTCTGTGACATCCTATCTAGTTGCTGACAAGCTGATGCCAGGCTCTTTGTATAGCAGACTTTTACAGTTCAATGGCATCAATATTGAAAAACCAGTTCCGATTGAGGGTATATTGACAAAGTTAACAGCCCAAGATGTAATGCAGCAACGGGTGGAAACTTTGGATGCAGAGATGTCTTTAGATGAAGTTATGCAAGCTTTTTCTCGCTCCCACCACCGAGGTTTTCCGATCGTAGAGGAAGGTAAATTAGTCGGAATTATTACTCAAAGCGATTTATTAAAGATTCGCGATCGCAACTTGGCTTCATCTACTCCTGTGCGAGCCATCATGACACCACAGCCAGTGACGGTTACACCCAAGCATAACTTGGGTAACGTGCTGTATTTACTGGATCGCTATCAAATCAGTCGTTTGCCAGTAGTAGAAGGGCGAAGACTAATTGGAATTATTACCCGCGCCGATATTATTCGCGCCGAAGCAGACAGTCTCAACTGTGAACATCGAGAACACGGCCCACAACCGGAACCATCTTATGTAGTATACCAAACGCGATCGCCTAGTACTGGCAGAGGTCGATTATTAGTGCCAGTTGCCAACCCAGAAACAGCAGCAATACTCATACAAATGGCAGCAGCAATTGCCCGCGATCGCCACTATGAAATTGAATGTCTGCAAGTCATTCTTGTCTCGCGTCAAAGCTCTCCGAGTGAAACACCAGTCAGAACCGCAAAAAGTCGCCGATTACTGCGCAACGCCGAAGTTTTGGGCAAAAAGTGGAACATCCCTGTACATACGCAAATTCGAGTTGCCCACGATGCCGCCCAAGCAATTTTAGAAACAATCACAGAAAGACACATTGATTTAATTCTCATGGGGTGGAAGGGTAGTACTTCTACCCCCGGTCGTATTTTTGGGGATGTAGTAGATACTGTCATTCGCCAAGCCACTTGTGAAGTTGTACTAGTGAAATTAGGATACAAAAACACAGAGATTTCTCCTCAAGCATCATCTCCTCCCCAATTCAATCGCTGGCTAGTTCCGATGGCAGGTGGCCCCAATGCTAGGATGGCAATTAAATTGCTTCCTGCTTTAGTGACATTAGGGCAAGATCCGAAAATTCGCCTGACACGGGTGTTTAAGCCATCGGAGTTGGAACCAGACATGAGAGTTTTAGAAGAGGCGATTCGTCAGCTTGTTCGTCGTCGAAAATTATCTAGTACTGTCATTGCTGCCCCAATTGAAGCCGATTCTGTCAGCGAGGGCGTGATTAATCTCGTGAAAAGCGAAGGTTATGACGTAGTCGTATTAGGTGCTTCTCGTGAAGGAATGCTACAGCAAGTGATGAAAGGAAATATTCCTGAGGCGATCGCTTCTGGGGTAGATAGTACGGTAATATTGGTGAGAGGGGCGATTAATAATTAAGCTATCTTATTCGGTTTCCGCGAACCAGTTCTCAAGTTGCAGTTCTAAAAAATCGACGTAGTCCGACACATAATTTGTAACAATAATCAAATCATTAACCTTAGCAATTGCGGCAATTTTACCATCTACAAAAGATGGTGTTTTGCCAATTTTTACCAAACGCGCCCTTTCTAGGGCGTGCCATCTAGCTGCGTCCTCATCATATGGCAGCAAGGGAATATTAGGTTGCACAACTTCTTTGAGATATCTGTCTATCGTCTGACGTTTTTTAGATTCTAAAAGACGAAAGCATCCGAACAGCAATTCATGATACACAATAGTGGCTGTACCTATTTCATTTTCATGATGTCGAAGCATTATAACTACATTCGGATTAGGGCTTGGGCGCAACGGTTCTGATAGAATATTGGTATCTAGCAAGAAACGTAAACTCACCAAATTACCTCGCCACCCGGTAAATAATCACGGACTTCTGCAAATACTTCTGATTCAATACCTGCTGCTTCTAAGTCTTCTTCTTGACGAAACTTTTCTAAAGATTTCCAAAATTCAGATTTACCATTAGAGACGTTTTTTTCTTTTTCTAACTCTTCCATTGTTTTAACAAAATTCTCTTTATCTTCCCAAAGAGTTGCTAATAACTCTTTCATCCTTTTGTGCCTTTCCTCCTCACTTAATAATTGCTCTTCTTGAATTTCAATTATGATTTCTTGACCATCGGGAATATTAATTTCCGCAAATATTTCTATAGTTTTACCCCGCTTGATACCTTTTATTTTCATAACTATTCCTTGTATAGTAACTATCTAACATAATTTAAAAATCTACCAAGGTTTCCTAAATAACAACTAGTAGTTAATTATTCTTCGCGTGGAAGAAGTTGAAAAGCGATCGCTTCTGGGGTAGATAGTACGGTAATATTGGTTCGAGGCGCGATAAATAATTAAGAAATTCAAAATTTATGTAGATAGACAAACCACTCGAATCATGTTTTTTTCGATAGCATCTACGATTTCTTCAGGGTGTGCATCTGCATATGCCCAGGCATTGACTAAATCTGCTGCACTAATATGAGGATAGTCATCTAAAAGTTGTGCTTCACTAATACCTTGATGACGAGACTCTACTAATAACCAAACTGGGATGCGAGTCTTTGCAATACAGGCTTCACCACCACATACACCAGGAGTTTTTGTAATGCCATGCGAACCACTGCTTAAGGTTTGAGTCAAAATTTGTATCGCTTCAGCCTTCTCAGTTGGAGTTAATGTTAAAAGTTGTGTTTCTAGCTCTTCAAATTTCATAAATTTTCCAACATTAGGAGATACTACTACTTTCTATAAAATTGGAACTGGTATCTTAATAATGCAATTTTATTTTCCGGCGCAGGTGTAGGAATAGACTCAAAGATGGTTATTCCCCGGAAGTGACAGCAGTATTACTTGCCAGACATTGATTGGCAATTTCGGGTGCTGGTGTAGAAATATTCTGCAATGAATTAAACTCGGCTAATTGCATCCTGACAACTTCTCCCTGCTTCACTAAAGGTTTTTTAGCTATGGGGGTTGAGAGGGGATTAGATGAGTTAGTAGATAAAGTTACCTCTTCTCCTAAGGAGCAGACTCGCAAGTATATCCAAGATTTTGGATTTGTCTGTTCTATACCTGGTTGCTCAATTCGCAAAATGCTACCAGCAGTAACGATCGCCGATCTTGGAGGCGACACAGTTGTACTGAACGATATTTCACTTGCAGTTTGAATCACTTGAGGGCGATCGCTTGTCACAGATGGTGGAGGTGTGACAGTGGGTGGAGTATCAGGAATTTTCTCATTTAAAAATCCTCCTTGGCGCAACAAATATCCCACAAAACCACCAAGGAGTACTAAAATTGAGAGAATGACAAGCTTTATTGGTACTAGCGAACGTTTACCAGGTGTAGTAAGAGGCGGTAATTGAGTTTTCTGGTGTGATATCAGCGAGTTTGGCTGATTGACTTTTGTTTGAAGTGGCGGTGAAGGCTTTGTAATGACTGGTGGCGGCGTTAAAGGCACTGTGGGAGAGACGACTGACAAGTGCTTAATTACTTCGTCTGCTGATTGATAACGCTCCTCTTTATCTGTTTGCAACAGCTTGTCAAGAATCTCACCCAATCCTTGACTAACAGGGCTTTTCAAATATTGCCGCCAATTTGTTACCCAACTATAGCCATGTTGCGCCCACAAAGGGAAAGGAGCAATCCCAGTCAGCAAATGAAAGCAGGTAGCTCCTAGAGCAAACAAATCGCTAGATGGGTAAGCTTCACCACCTTTAATTTGTTCAATAGGACTATAGCCAAATGAACCAATAGTTGTTCCTGGTTTACTCTGTACTGTTGCAGTTAGCTGTTTCACGAAAAGGCTGATATGGATGTACCCCACCGCCTACGGCACCTCCCCTTACTAAGGGGAGGTTGGGAGGGGTTGAAGACGAATCACTCAAAAAGTGAAATGGTATTAGCTGTTTCGAGGCTCCAAAATCAATCAGTACGAGCTTGCCATCACTTTGAGAGTGCATGATATTTTGTGGTTTAGTATCCCGATGAATCACCCCACGTTCATGGATAAATTTAAGGACAGACAGCAAATCCAGCAATAGTTCCCGAATTTCCGTTTCGCTATAAGTTTTCTGTTGTTGCAACTGTTTGAGTAAATTCTGCCCATCAATAAATTCTTGTACCAAATACATATAGTTTTCTTGCTCAAAGTAAGCTAAAAGGGTAGGTATTTGTGGATGCTTACCTAGTTCTTGCAGCCTTTTCGCTTCTTCTTTAAATAGTTCAACAGCTTTTTTCAGTGCATAAGTTCCTTGAACTTTAGGAGCAAGTTGTTTGACAACACACAGTTCATTCAATTTATCTATATCTTCTGCTAAATAAGTCCTACCAAATCCACCTTCATCTGAAAGAACTTTAGTGACACGATAGTGTCCTCTCAAAAGTGGTATCATTGGTATGCCACAACTTTGACAATACTTTATCCCATCGGGATTTAGAGGATTGGGGCAATCGGGATTTAAGCAGCAAAGCATTGTTTTGTAAAGTTAACTGTGCTGCACTCCATAATATGATTTCTGACAATTTTGCGACTAAAATTGTCAAATTTCTAATTATTTTTATTATCTTTAAATTCCAAAAGCGAGTGTTTCGCAAACCAGGCAAAATTTAAGTTCCAACACTTTTATGGCAAAACCCGCCAAATCTTAATCAAATTATCAGCGCTGCCACCGCCGACAATTGTCTCTCCATCAGGGCTAATTGCGACGGAATAAATATAACCAGAATCTCTTTTTAAGGTGCGAATTTCTTTTCCTGTTTTTAAATTCCACAATTTAATTGTGTTGTCATTACTACCACTAATAAGGATAGCTCCCTCTAAATATTTGCCATAACCTGAAGTTGGCACAAAGGCAAGAGAATTTACTTTATCAGTATGTGCTTTCAGGGTATGTATTACCTCTCCAGTCACTAAATTCCATAATTTAATTGTCTTGTCTTTGCTACCACTAGCAAGGCTAGTACTATCGGGACTAAAGGCAATGGAAATAATCCAGTCAGAATGTCCTTTCAGTGTGCGAATACTCTTTGCAGTATCTAAATTCCAAACTTTGATAGTTTTATCCCAACTTCCACTAGCAAGGGTTTTGCGATCGCTACTGAAAGCAACGGAAGCGACTCCAGCAGTATGCCCCTTAAGAGTACGAATTTCTTTTCCTGTTTGCAAGTTCCAAAGTTTAATCGTTTTATCTACACTACCGCTAGCAAGAGTTTTGCCATCGGAACTAAAAGCAACAGAGGCGACTCCAGCAGTATGTCCCTTGAGAGTACGAATTTCTTTTCCTGTTTGCAAGTTCCAAAGTTTAATCGTTTTGTCTGCACTACCGCTAGCCAGAATTTGCCCATCAGGGCTGAAGGCAACACTCCAAATCCATCCGGAATGCCCAGCAAGAGTAAAAATTTTCTTTTGGGTTCCTAAATTCCAAAGTTTGATTGTCTTATCATCACTGCCACTGGCTAGTATTCCTTTTTCTACTCCTTGATTGGGAAGATTTGGCAAAATGGGGCTGAAGGCGACAGAATTGACATCACTAGCATGTCCTTTTAAGGTACTGGGTTGAGCAGAATTTCCTTCAATTGTGTCTCCAGGCTGATTGGGCTGAGAAGACTGAGTAATTGCCGCCTGGCGAGACTGAAAATACCAAATTCCTGCTATTCCTAACAGCATCACAGCAGCATTCACCATCAGTCTATTGTTGGGCTTTCTATGTGGTTGTACTGTTTGAGTTGGAGACGCCCCCGACGACAGTATAGTTGGGGGTACTGATAATGGTAACGCCTGATGGGTTAAGTCCTTAATCACTTCATCAGCAGATTGATAACGTTGGTGAATGTCTGTTTTCAGCAACTTGTCGAGAACCATACCCAACTCTACAGACAAGGAAACTTCACCCTTGTCCAGATTATTGAGATATTGCCACCAAGATGCTACCCAACTGTAACCATGTTGCATCCACAGTTTAGATGGAGAAATTCCACTCAAAAGATAAAAGCAAGTCGCACCCAAGCTAAATAAATCGCTGGCTGGATAGGCTTCTCCATCTTGCATTTGTTCAATCGGGGTATAGCCGTGTGAACCAATAGTTGTTCCTATTTTCGCTTGCACTGTTGCTGTCAGTAGCTTTGATGCTCCAAAGTCAATTAGTACTAATCGCCCATCACTTTGACGGCGAAGAATATTTTGTGGCTTAATATCTCGATGAATGACTCCCTGCTCGTGAATAAATTTGAGAATAGGTAGTAAATCTAATAAAAGCTCTCGGATCTCTGTTTCGCTAAACTTACCTCGTTGTTGCAATTCCTTGAGTAAATTCTGTCCATCAATGAATTGCTGGACTAAATATAAATAGTTGTCTTGCTCAAAATAAGCCAACAAATGGGGAATTTGTGGATGTTCTCCCAATTCTTGCAGCCGTTGTGCTTCTTGTTTAAAAAGCTTGACTGCTTTCTGCAATAACCACGATTCCTGGATTTTTGGTGCTAATTGCTTGACTACACATCTTTCGTTTAATTTATCTATATCTTCCGCTAGATAGGTGATACTAAATCCACCTTCAACGGAAAGTCTTTGTATAACGCGATAGTGTCCTCTCAGTAACGGTATGAGCGGAGTTTTACAACTTTGGCAGTATTTGTTATCCCCAGGATTTAAGGGGTCGTGACAGTCAGGATTCAGGCAGCAAATCATACCGTTGAGCCATTAGCAGCTTGAGTCTATATTAATTTATGACGTATAATTTTGCTATTAAGTTACTAATATTATATTTTCGCGTGGAGAAGCAATTTATTGGTAACTAGGCAATTTAAAATAAAAATACACATAGTTCATCAAAAACTTAGTTAAAAGTAGCACGAAACTGCTATAAGTGTTTTTGATAGACACTATTTTTACTCTTAGTTAAAAGGCACAGAACAATATTTTTTGAAAAATGAGCGATCGCATCAATAAACACATGAAACTCTTAATACTATGTCAGCAATTTTTCGCTCAAATAATTCACTTTAAATTCATTTTGTCGTAATGAACCATTAAAAAGTAGCTCAAAGTAACTGTCTAAAGACATAAAAACATCTATATTTTGCAAGCATCAGGAGTGAAGTGATGGCAAGGGAAATCAACACGAAACTTAGGAGCAGATTTAACCTAGCTTTAATCTTTTCGATCAGTAGTAGCTTGTTGATAACAAGTTATATTCCATCTATATATGCTTTAGAAGTTGCAAAACAATCTGGAGAGTTCAAAATTGCTAAAACACCAGATGAGAGACAACCAGAAGCAGTACAACAAGGAATCGAGCAAATTCCTGTTTCACAACCGCCTGTATCTCCTCTCAAGCGCAATCAACCAATAAACTCACCTATTCCTGCAACTCAAGCACCTCCAACAGAGTCCACATCAACATCGCAGTCTCCTGGTACTGATTCTACTCCCGCACCTTCTCCTACAACAGAATCAACACCAACACCACAGCCTCCTAGTACTGGCTCTACTCCCGCACCTTCTCCTATAATAGAATCCACGCCAACACCACAGCCTCCTAGTACTGGCTCTACTCCTAGCAGCCCACCAGCATCGCAGCCATCCAATCGTCGTTCTACTCCCAGCAGATCTCAACCAGCATCGCAGCCATCCAATCGCCGTTCTACTCCCAGCAGATCTCAACCAGTATCACAGCCATCCAATCGCCGTTCTACTCCCAGCAGATCTCAACCAGTATCACAGCCATCCAATCGCCGTTCTACTCCTTCGCGATCGCCTGCGAGCAAACCAACTACTAAGCCAAACGTAAATAATAATCAAATTTCAGTTGGTTCGCCTGTTAATCGTTCCACCATCCCTAATGCTAAAAAAGTTGATTTTGTCAATATTGCATTGGGCGTTTTGGCTCCGGGCGATTTTAAATCCCAAGGCAGATATTTTCATTTCTATCAGTTTGAAGGTAGGGAAAACCAACTAATTCAAATCAGACTTACAGGTAGTGCCGATCAACGTCGTTCGAGCAATTTAAGTTTAGATCCGTTTATGATGCTGCTTGATCCTAATAATAGGGTTCTGACAAAAAGAGGCAATGGGGAAACTGCTAGCAAAGGTGGAGTCAAAGATGCATTTATCTTTGTACGATTACCTGTCAAAGGAACTTACACGATCGCAGTTACGAGTCGCAATCCAGGAGAGATAGGGCGCTATAGCTTAGCTTTGCGCAATGATAGAGCAAGCTATGCTTTAGACGAGTCTGGCAACTTAACAGCAAGTAACCTTTCTTTTAGAAAAACTGGCAGCCCTTACAGTATCTCTAAGTTTGAGGGGAAAAAAGACCAATTGGTTAGCATCCGTGTAGATAGTATGTTTGAAGAGTTTCCCCCTTACATAGTTTTGCTCAACTCCAAAGGGCAAATTGTTGCCACTGACAACGATAAAGATGGACGATACACTGCATTGATCGACCGAGCCAAATTACCAGAAAATGACACATATTATGTCGTGATTCTTTCTGCGACTCCTCGCGAGAAAGGTGCTTACCGATTGACTGTGTTTTAAAGCATCCCAGCTTTTAAAATGTCCACAGACTATAAGCCTGGGGCTATAAGTACGAAGCCTGCCTTCGCAGGCTTTGTTTGTGTAGCAATACCCTTCCAGGGTATTGATTAAAAAAGTGGAATGCTCCCTACATAAACAATTAACTATTACCGTGACACCCGCCAAATCTTGATAGTCTGATCAAAACTACCACTTGCTAGAGTATTGCCATCTGGACTATACGCAATAGACCAAATTTTGTTGTCATGCCCCTTGAGGGTTTGAATTTCTATTCCTGTTGCGACATTCCATATTTTGATAGTTTTGTCCCAACTAGCACTAGCAAGGGTTTTTCCATTGGGGCTAAAAGTAATAGATTCTATCTTATTTTCATGCCCTGTGAGAGTGTGGATTTCCTTTGCTGTTGCCAAATCCCAGATTTTGATAGTCTTATCCCAACTACCACTTGCTATAGTCTTGCCATCTGGACTAAAGGCGAGGGAATGAATCGCCTCTGTATGCCCTCTTAAGCCGCGAGTTTGTTTGCCCGTTTTTATTTCCCACAATTTAATGCTGTTGTCAAAATAATTACTGCTGGCAAGTGTTGTGCCATCTGGGCTAATAGCGATCGCATCTACTACGTCACAATCCCCGCTAAAAGTGCGCACTTCCTTCCCTGTTGCTACATCCCAGAGTTTGAGACTCTGATCCCAGCTGCCACTAGCTACAGTATTATTATCTGGACTAAAGGCGACAGACTGAACTGAGGCTTGATGCCCGCTCAGGGTGCGTATGAGTTTTCCTGTTGTTAAGTTCCACAGTTTAATGGTGTTGTCTGCACTGGCAGAAGCAAGTGTTTTACCATCCGGGCTAATGGCAATAGAATTGATCCATTTTTGATGCCCCCTCAACGTGCGTCGTTCTTCTCCTGTTGCTAAATTCCACAGCTTGATAGTGTTGTCTGTACTGGCAGAGGCAAGTGTCTTCCCGTCTGGGTGAATCGCCACAGCCGAAATCGGTTTGGTATGTCCTTTAAAGGTAGAAGCAACGTTAAAATTTACTAATGCTGATTTAATTGGCGGATTTTTTTTAGATGATGCACTAGTGGTAGCAGGGGAAGATTGCCAGAACCAAACTGCCCCACATCCCAACAGCGCGATCGCTGCCACTGTTAAAATTTTGTTTTTTGAATAATTCATACTTAAAGGCATAGCAGATTCCCCAGTTGCACCACTCTACAGATTGTTTAATGGACAAACTTGAGAGCCTATTTATTGTAATATTTGGGAATAGCTTTATTTACACATCGTTATCATATCTTTTCGGAAGCATTAGTAAGTTTTTAACGTTATTTGGTAGAAGAAAAAACTATTAATCAGACATCCGCCAAACTTTGATAGTATGCTCAAAAGCACTGCTGACAAGGGTTTTTCCGTCTTGACTGAAGGTGAGAGACTGAATTTTGCCATCATGTCCCTCAAGAGTCTGAATTTCCTCGCCTGTATCCAGATTCCACAATTTAATCGTCTGATCAAGACTACCACTAGCAAGGATATGACCGTCTGAGGTAATGGCGATCGCATTCACCTGATCGCTGTGTTCGCGCAAAGTGCGGATTTGTTGTCCTGTATCCAGATTCCAAAGTTTAATAGTCTTGTCTTCACTACCACTAACTAAAGTGTTACCATCCGGGGTAATCGCGATTGATGTTACAGTCTGGGAATGGCCTGTAAAAGTGCGAATTGTCTCTCCATTTGCCAAATTCCACAGTTTAATCGTCTTGTCACGGCTGCCACTGGCAAGGGTTTGTCCATCTGGGCTAAAAGCAACAGAACTAACCCAAGAAGAATGACTCCTCAAAGTACGAATTTGTTGTCCGGTAGTCAGATCCCACAATTTAATTGTGTTGCCATCACCACCAATGGCTAGAGTTTTGCCATCCGGACTAATGGCAAAGGCACGTACTGAATTAAAATACCCGTCTAAAGTGCGGATTTCTTGCCCTCTGGCTAGATTCCACAATTTAATAGTTTTGTCTTCACTACCACTGACAAGAGTTTGTCCATCCAAAGTCATAGCAATGATATTAACTCGACCAGTGTGTCCTTTGAGGGTATAAATTTCCTGTCCTGTTGCCAAACTCCACATTTTGATAGTATTACCACTATTACTAACGATGGTTTTGCCATGAGGATCAAACGCAACAGATAAAACTGAGCGATCGGGTGATTTAAAGGTGTTGGCTAAATAAAAATTCCTTAAAGTAACTTCAGTTTGAGGAATAATCTTGTTACTGTCAGCATGATGATGAGATTTTCCGAAGCTAGAAGATATAGACAGTTCTAACCTGCCTGATTGTCTATAAAAGAATTGCCCTAACACTAGCAACAGAATTACAGAACAAAACAAGAAAAAGTTTCTCAGTAACGTATATTTTCTTGATACTAATGTTGGCTGTATTTGTGGCAAATCGGTCGGAGTATTAGCTTGTTTTGTAAGTGATGTTTGCTTAGGAAATAAATCTTTTAATACTTGATCTGCCGATTGATAGCGCTGTTTCACATCTTTTTCTAACAGCTTATCAATTACCTCAGCTAATTCATCACTAATTGGGTTTTTCAAAAATTCCCGCCAATCCTGAGCCCAAGCATAACCATTTTCTGTCCACAGTTTAAAAGGAGAAACTCCGGTGAGAAGATGAAAACAGGTAGCTCCCAAACTAAACAAATCACTAGCTGGATAAGCCTTGCCATCTCTAATTTGTTCAATTGCCGAATAACCATGAGATCCAATAGAAGTACCCATGGGGATCTGTACTTTGGCTGTTAACTGCTTAGAAGAGCCAAAATCAATTAGACATAAACGCCCATCACTTTTACGGCGGATAATATTTTGGGGCTTAATATCTCGGTGAATGACTCCTCGTTCATGAATAAACTTGAGCACAGGCAATAAATCTAATAGGATTTCTCGAACCTCTTTAGCACTATATCCTCTTTTTTGTTGCAGTTCCTTGAGCAAATTTTGTCCATCAATAAACTGCTGCACTAAATACAGATAATTATTTTCTTCAAAGTAAGCTAATAAAGTTGGGATCTGCGAATGTTCTCCGAGTTGTTGTAGTCTTTGTGCTTCTTTATGAAACAGATCCATAGCTTTAGAAAGCGCCCAACTGTCTTGAAATTTGGGTGCTAATTGTTTAATAACACAGCGTTCATTGAGTTTATCTAAATCCTCTGCTAAATAAGTTCTACCAAAACCGCCTTCATCTGAGAGTACACGGGTGACATGAAAGCGATT
This sequence comes from Chlorogloeopsis sp. ULAP01, assembly GCF_030381805.1. Lineage (NCBI taxonomy): Bacteria > Bacillati > Cyanobacteriota > Cyanophyceae > Nostocales > Chlorogloeopsidaceae > Chlorogloeopsis > Chlorogloeopsis sp. ULAP01. Next base: position 27,363 of record NZ_JAUDRH010000004.1, on the reverse strand, counting down.
TCGCAACAGCGCCACGAGCGGGGTGTTGCAAGTTTGACAAAAATCCATTCCATCAGGATTGAGGGGATACGGGCAATCAGGATTTAGGCAGCAGATCATTATCTAGAGAGGCAATACTGCGTGGCAAGCTATACTAAATTAGCCCAGAAAAAACTTTTTATCATCATTAACAATTCCTTGTATTGTACTAAATAGCAAGAAAATATTTTGTTAGTTTTATGACAGGTATAGTGTCACTTGGAAAACTGCAAAAGTGAGATAATTAGCGATAAATACTAGACTAAAAAGTATTAATAAAAACGTATTTTCTCCTAATACTTATAGCCAAAACAAAGCAAAATACGTCCTGATATATATTTCTAGTTTCTTAATTTTTGCTGAATTGTTAATGTGATACATCAGATGTATAGAGCTTCTGGCGGTTGTGAGAATTTTTTGCCTTTAGCTTTGTTTGCCATTGTCGGATTGTTTTAGCTGTTCTAGCTAGAGGCGATAAATACTGATCAGAAGATTCTTTCTCAATTGGTTCATTCCAACCACTTCCAAGCCTTTGAGTACTTAAACAGCTATGTAATGTGGGCAAATATGATTCCATGCCCAAAGCCCAAACGACATCATCAACTGACTTAAAGCGCTCCTCTATCGAGTTTTTAAGCATTTTGGATAACACTTGGGCAAAATGCTCACTGAGATTTAGTTGTTCTTGCCAATTAATTTCACCAGTACTTGGATCGCGATTAAATTCTAGAGGTGATTTTCCTGTGAGCAAATACAGACAAGTCATGCCTACAGCGTATATATCACTGGCATAAACTGGACGCAGGGAAAGTTGTTCTGGTGGTGCAAATCCCATAGTTCCAATAAAATTGGTGTTAGCGTTTTGATGGATGGAAGTTTCAGCAGTGTTGCGTAATTCTTCTTTAACTGCACCAAAATCAATTAGCACCAACCGCCCATCATCTTTACAACGCAGCAAGTTATGAGGTTTAATATCCCGATGAATCACCCCATGCTTGTGAACGTATTGTAGAACTGGTAGTAATTCTTGCAACAGTTGTCTCACAGCAGCTTCACTAGTGCAACCATTGCGCTTCACTTCCTGTGCTAAATTAGAACCCTTTATATATTCTTGAATTAAGTAAAATTCCCCCTGACTTTCAAAATAATCTAACAGCATGGGAATTTGAGAATGACTACCGAGCCGAGCCAAGGTTTTTGCTTCTTTTTTAAAGCGAATACAAGCACGTTCCCAGCTTTGGGGATTAGTTGTTTTTGGACAAAGTTGTTTAATTACGCATACAGGATTACCTGGTAACACTGTATCTTTAGCTAAAAACGTGACACCAAAACCACCTCTACCCAAAATTCGTAGAATTTCGTAGCGATCGCGAAATAGTCTTTGCGTACCACACAGCTGCCAAAGCTGGGTTTGCTTGAAAATATCTGCGTGAAAACTCGGTATTTTTTGACTAGAAAAGCTATTCATCGCCAGATCAAGCTTAGTTGAGGTGAGACAGCAACTTTATCATGTCTTTAATGTAACTAAAAATATTTTTTTCCGCCAGTAGTATAGCTATATCTTTGCAAAAAAATGACCTTTATTAGCCTTGAATTCAAACTATTCAAAAAGCAAGGCATATTTCCCGGAGAGAATATTTACGGAAAATTACGCAAAGAATTTGTGACTTTTTAATGATTGTTTTTTGAACGATACTAATTTTTCTGTAAGGCGGGCATTGCTCACCAATATCTCAACTGTTTACCACCTGAGATTAAACAGACAATACCCACCCTACTGTTTGTGGTCAATCAGTTAAAAAGCGCTGTACATTTGGTAAAACTCAGCGTTTAAGAGCGCTACGATTTTACACAAAGCTCTACTAAATAACCACCATCAACGAACACCAAATCTTCATTAAGGAACCTCAATCGGAATTAAAGCATTCTCTGGTAAATAGTTACGAAAACATCCTTCATCTGCCAGCACCAGAATTAGGCGCAAGGCGAAATCGGGTGGAACTTGTAAATCTGCCCACGGTACAGCAATTTCTAAACAACGATCAAAGGCGACTTGGGCGCGACTAGTTCGCGGATGCCACTGATAATGCTCTCCAGCCTCGCGGAACTGAATTGATTGGGTGAGCAAGTTAATTTCTAAATGGTGGTGGAACGAGTAATTAACTGGTTCTACATCTGGCACATCAGCTAAAGGCATGGGGCTATTATGCATTGTTCTACCAGGATAGAACCACAGCAAGTTCAATTCTGCTGGCAAATCTTGCCCTGGTTGAACGCCTGTTTTGAAGTCTACTCGCAAATAGAAATTCAGGTGATCCACCCCATACCACAAGCGCTGGATGACGCTGCTGTTGTGCATCGTTCCTCGTGCGCCACCTACCTCTATACGCCCGGCTTTATCCCAGTCTTGTTCATCTCCTTTACCATCTATGCTTGGATGAATAAAGCTTTCTGGGCGGTGGCTTCCCCGTGCTTCGTGAACTTCTAAAGGTAGCCGCAGATACGGGGGGATTGGTTCATTGAGGGCTTTGTAAATCCCGCACAAGTGTTCCCGAAATAATTGATCAAAAATGGCATCTTGATTGGAGGAGTGTCCTTCACCAAACCACCAGAACCAATCAGAACCTTCTGCTGCATATAAAGCTTCCCAAGCTGCTGGGTTGTTTTCTTCCGTGGCTTCGGGATGACTTGCTAATACTTCCCTTGCTTGTGTTAAGTAATCCCAAGCACGATTTTTGACGGGATCGCCGATCCAGGTGGTGAAACTGCCATCCACCCATGAACCACTGTGTAGTTGGGCTTGGGGAATAGTTGCCGTAGGAGGAAATTGTTCGATAAACTCCGAAACGGTAACTAGTTTTAAGTGTGGTTCTCGTTCGAGGGTTGCGTAAAGAGCTTCTAGGAATGGTTTCCCATCTTGCTGATAAAATTCCCAGCAATTTTCCCCATCCAAGGCGATGGTAACTAACCAAGGTTGATCGCTGGGGCGCTCTCTTTGCATTTTGGCGATCGCTTGCAAGTGTCCCACTAAATCTGCTGCTGCTTGCTTTGGTGGCATAGAACCATAGGTAAAGCCAATCAAGTCAGACAATCTATGATCGCGAAACACAATCGCTAAATCCCCTGCTGGAGTATCTAGACGATAAGGACGGTACATTAATTCTGGTTCTTGGACGTTTCCAACTGCATCGCGGTGGAAAAAGTGCTTTAATGTCCAACCAAGTACCGCTTCATCGGAACAAATCCACTTAAATCCTTGTTTTATTATATACGGTAAAATTTCCGGGCTAACCGATTGCTCCGAAGGCCACAAACCGCGTGGTTCTTGTTCAAATCTATCTAGATATAAGTTCCAAGCTTTTCGTAAATGCCGGGGGATATCTTCTGGCCACTGAAACCTATACTCTGGTAATGTTATATTTGGCACGGCTACTCGACCAGAGTTCGTATCGCCAAGCAAAGGCAAAATTGGGTGGGTGTAGGGTGAAGTTGTAACTTCCAATTGCCCCGCTTGTTGCATTTTGCGATGTTGGGGAATAATGCGGCTAATAATTTCTCGTTGCTTGGAATAAATACGTTGGCGATCACTTAAAGTGAAATTCCGTCCCTGCTTTAACCATGCGTCTATTTCTGGATCATCCCAAAACACTGGGTCAATCCAAGCCAAATTATGCCAAGCTAGTAAATCGCTATAATCATGTTCTTGCCAATTTTCTAAGCACCAAGTTTGTCCTTGCTCCTGCCTTTGATAGTAAAGCTCGCGGTAGCGAGGATGAGGATCGATTAAAGTATGGTGATTGGCATCAAAAAAGTGTTGAACAATAAACTCTCGCTGATGTTGAGTTAATTGTTGACACGGCGTTAAACTAACTTCTAAATATGGATCAAAGGCTGTACCTGCTATGTAATCTTCCAGTTGCAGGATTAAGGATGGTACTAAATTTACTGTTTGATGTAACTTTGAGTACCTCTCTAAAATCAGTATTAGATCCAGATAATCCTTAGTACCGTGTAAACGCACCCAAGGCAGACGATACTGCTGAGACAAAGCCGAAGTACCACTGCGGGATTTGTATAGCGGTTGATGTTGATGCCAAATAAAAGCAACGTAGAGGGGATGGGACATAAGCATGAAGGGGCTAGGGGCTAGGCTAGGGGCTAGAGGCTAGAGGCTAGAGGCTAGAGGCTAGGGATGAAAATGAGACAAGGGACACGCAGGAGTACAGGCATTTGCAGAGGTTTCCTAACGCACTGGCTTCTCTCCTTCTTTAGTCCCTAGTCCCTAACCCTAATACCTAATCCCTAGTCCCTAGTCTCTAGTCCCTAGTCCCTAAATTACTTGCTCAACTTCTGCAATTTCAGGAATCATGTCTTTCAGACGGCGTTCAATACCCATTCTTAGGGTCATAGTGGAACTTGGGCAAGAACCACAAGCACCTTGTAAGCGTAGTTTAACGATAGGGCCATCGAGTTCTACTAGTTCCACGTTGCCACCATCAGACATGAGGTACGGACGCATTTCATCTAGGACAGATTCTACATTTTCAACTGTCAGTTCCATAGCTTCAGACCTCTTTGGAGTCGAAAAATTTATTTCAATATTTGTTGTTAACTACATCCTAGACCTATTTACTGCTAGATCGTACTTTGTCTAGTAGTCCTTTGTCATTTATTCTGGCTATGGATACATGACAAATGGCAAATGCTAATAGTTAAGGACTATACAGCAGCAGGTTTAATTAATTTGATATTGGAATAACTAAATTCAGTTGTAGTATTATCTCCAGCTTGACAATCTTGCACTATTTGTTTAGCCAGAATATAGTACTCTCCTATTTTTTCAAAAGTGTCTTCAAATTTTAGAATACTTTTGACTTCGTTCGTTTCACGGTTGCGAAAAATAGCGTCATAGCAAGTAGCAACATAACCCGAACCTGTATCTAAACTTGCATGGGTATCAATCTCAAAAGCTATGCGACCCATTACTTGACGCACTTGGCAAAATTCTTTACCTCTAATTTTATAATATGACTCCGTAGAGTCATCTTTGACCAAGATATTTACTGCACCTGTATCGTCTATTTCTCCTTGAATAAATTCGTAGTTGCCATAGGATTCTTCAAAAGAAGTGGGCTGACGATGGTTGATTATGTCCTGTAGTTGAGTGTAAATACCTTGTTCTACTTCTTCGTTGTTGACTTCCGTTACTTCTATACTCTTGTCGCGGTTAATACAAATTTTTCCTGTGTAAACTTTCCCTCCCTGAACCACTTGCACATCTGCGCTGTAGCCAGGGAAGCTAGCATCCCAGGTGTAACGACTTGCATAAGCGGTTTGAAATAACTCGCGGGCAGTTTTTAGAGGTGCCATACAACCACGTTGATTTCTACCTTTCTCAGTTTAATCTACTAGAGGATTGTCACTCCCACTGGCTTTTATTTGAACAAGAAGGGGAGGGGGCAGGGGAGCAGGGGAGAGAACTACTAACTACTGTACGGCAGGCAGCGCGCCCTTGCGGAGCCAGTGCGGTGGTGAGCCAGCGCGCCCTTGCGGCTTCCCGGAGGGTAGCCGCTAGCTAACGCAACGCCTGACGACGAACGCGTCTAGTGCCGACTTGTAGCGACTGGCGTAGACACGTAGACGGACGTAGTCCGGCTTCTCGCAGAGTAGTGGATAAGCGAAAATAAGGGTTCCCCGGCATAAAGGAGCCAGCGCGTTGCGCGGCTTTGCCGACTTGTAGCGACTGGCGAAAGGGTTCCCCGGCATAAAGGAGCCAGCGCGTTGCGCGGGTTCCCCGCGTTGTAGCGACTGGCGTCACCTGGCGTCGGGTTAAGCGCGTCGAGTGCGACTGCCGTGCGGGTTTTGTTGATAATCTTGCCGTTCAAACTGATCATTTATCTTCTAAACCCGCCCCTACCAATGACAAATGACTATTGACTAATCTTGAGAACTACTTTCAGTGGAGGAAACCATCACAGGTTGTTGATAAAGCGGTACGGTAAAAGTGACTGTTGAACCAAGCCCTTCGCCTAAGCTGTAAAAATGTACTTCTCCACCCATTGCTTCTACTAATTTTTGGGATATGACTAGTCCTAAGCCTGTACCGCCATACTGGCGAGTGCGGGAACCATCAACTTGTGAGAATAATTGAAACAATTTGTCTTGTTTGTCTAAGGAAACACCGATACCAGTGTCTGCTACACGCACTCTGACCATACCAGGAAATTCTTGGTCTTGAAATATCACTTTCTTGCGAACTACATCAGCGCTGATGGTGACACCACCTTCCTGGGTGAATTTGATCGCATTACCAACTAAATTGAGCATGACTTGTTTGAGGCGCTGGTAGTCGCCATAGACAAGTATTTCATCGGAAGTTTCTGGCAGTTGCATCCGGAAGCTGAGTTTTCTCTGTTCTGCTTGTAAACGCATAAAATTGCCCACATTACCGAACAGTTCCTCCAAACTCACTGCTCTAAGTTCCATTTCCATTTTGCCTGCTTCAATTTTGGCAAAGTCTAGGATGTCACTAATCACATCGAGTAGATGCAGTGATGATTTGTGAGCTTCCATCAAAAACTGCTTTTGTTCTTCTGGATCGTCTGCCATTCCGTCCAAAATCAACTTTAAAAATCCAATCATGCCGTTGAGTGGCGTTCTAATTTCGTGGGAAACATTAGCTAGAAACTCACTTTTAAGGCGTGAGGCTTCTTCGGCTTGTTGTCGTGCTGCTTCTAGTTCTTTATAGAGGGTGGCGTGGGCGATCGCTGTACCCAGTTGATCTGCTACTTCTTTTGCCAGTTCTAGTTCTGCCGTCGTTACTTCGTAACAATCATTACACAAAGTTGCAGCTATCAATCCATTGGGTTGATCTTGATAGCAAGTTGCCACGATCAACATTTTCTCTTGTTCGAGTAGCAGATGTTGAGGGTTTTGAACCAAAATCGGTTCTAGAGTTGCCAAAGCTTGAGCAAATGCTGGCTCAGAAGCGGCATACATTTCTATTCCCAGCACAGACTTAACTTCTTTTTGACGATACTCTGCTATTACCTTCAACTTATCACTTGGTGGTTGGTAAGGACAGATGATGCAACGCTTCAATAGGAGAGCTTCTCCTAAACAGTCCACGGTTTGTTGCCAAATAACATCCAATTCTAGAGTGCGTCGAATGTTTCTAGTAATCTGGGTTACTAACTGATGATTGTGCTGCGAACGTAAAGTCAATTCTAATCCTGTAGGCGGTGGCGCTGACACATTTAGTTCTGCTTTACTAACTGTAGCTTGAAGTAATCTTCCCATTACCAAAACCGTGGTTGCAGCACTACCCAGTGCTGGTAAAATCGCACTAATTGTCAACTCTAACTCAATAAGCTGTTCGCGATAACAAAACCAGCACTGAAACTTTTCTGGCACCAAAGTTGTTAGTATCCGTTGCAACCGCTCTAAATAAGCAACCTTATCTACTGGGGCAAAAATTGCCTCTCCTTTGGCATCGGCAACTACCTGCTGAGGATCTAAACAGAACTTCTGGCTATGTTGCCAATAAAAGGAGAGGTAACGCCCAGCTCCATCTTGCATGTACACCAACTCTGCTCCTAAATTTGCCCATGAGCCATCAGTTTTACTGGTAATAGCTTTCTGATTCTCAGACACAAGATTTGGCAGTTGGGAATTAGCAGTAATACTCATGACTCGAGTTGGATAGACTAATGGCAACCCACAATACTTTTTTTAAAGCTGCTTCCAGTTTGGCATAACTTTTTACACCTTGTTATACCTTAAGTATGCTTGAATTGAGGATTTTTCACTAGTGGAATGTAACTGATAAAATTTACACTATTTTCATCCTCCATGAACAAATATTTATTTTTGTTATGTTAATCGTTCCATTCACCTCTAGGTGGAATCGGTGTGCGTCTTGGGTTGCGTGTCAGTTCATCATCCCTGGGTACCTCACCTCTTAACCACTGGCGGATTGCCACCTCAATCACTTTACTGGGATCGTTAGTTAAGTGATGAATTTGCTCCACTAACTCCGAGTCTAGGCGAATTGCAATTTCTACCTTATCGGTTAATCTGTTTTCCGCATCGGTAGCCTTATCTTTCATATTCATAGTTGATATACTCTGGAATGGTGTGTCAAAGGCTTTGTAAAAAGCTTTGTTTATTAGATTTGAGCAATTGCAGCTTGCAATCGGCCTTTTTAGTCTGCGTTTTGCAGTTCTAGATGTTTATTGTACGCTCCAAGCTAAACAATACTAGACGCCATAGATAGACCTTTATATATATATATTTCTGAAAGTTCATTTGTCAGGGACTGGGGACTAGGGACTAGGTACTAGGGCAATGGGCGTGGCATAGAGCATAGGGCAATGCCCAATTCCCAATTCGCGCTTGCCCAAATTAAATACCTGATTTCCAATACCCAGTACCCAGTCCCCAATCCCCAATACCCATTCCCAATATCAATAGCAGCGTCTGGGCAAAGAAAGCATTAAAATACGTTAAGTATATTGCTGTTTTAACCTTGGTTGCTGCTAAAGCAAAAAATGTATTATGACTGACGTTCCCGCAGCTCGTATTCGTAATTTTTGTATTATTGCTCACATAGACCATGGCAAATCTACCCTTGCCGATCGCTTGCTGCAAGTTACGGGTACCGTAGACAAGCGGCAGATGAAGGAACAGTTTCTTGACAACATGGATCTGGAACGGGAGCGTGGCATTACCATTAAGCTGCAAGCAGCCCGGATGAACTACACGGCAAAAGATGGCCAACAATATGTACTCAATTTAATTGATACACCGGGTCACGTGGATTTCTCCTATGAAGTGTCTCGCAGTCTTGCTGCTTGTGAAGGCGCGTTATTGGTGGTGGATGCTTCCCAAGGTGTAGAGGCGCAAACATTGGCAAATGTCTATCTGGCACTGGAGCATAATCTGGAAATTATTCCAGTTTTAAATAAAATCGATTTACCAGGGGCAGAACCAGACAGGGTAATCTCCGAAATTGAGGAAATTATTGGTTTAGATTGTAGCGGTGCAATTCTTGCCTCTGCCAAAGAAGGAATTGGTGTTGATGAAATTTTAGAAGCAATTGTTGAGCGCATCCCACCACCTCGAAATACTGTAAATGAACCTCTACGGGCGTTAATTTTTGATAGCTACTACGATAGCTACCGGGGGGTAATTGTATATTTCCGGGTGATGGATGGGACGGTAAAAAAGGGCGATCGCGTCTATTTAATGGCATCTGGTAAAGAATACGAAATTGACGAATTAGGCGTACTTTCCCCGAACCAAAAGCCAGTTGAAGACTTACACGCTGGGGAAGTTGGCTATTTGTCAGCAGCAATTAAAGCTGTAGCTGATGCTAGGGTGGGAGATACCCTTACCCTCGCCCACACTAATGCTAAAGCCGCCGAACCATTACCTGGTTACAAAGAAGCTAACCCGATGGTGTTTTGTGGTATGTTCCCTATTGATGCCGATCAATTTGAGGACTTGCGCGAAGCTTTAGAAAAACTCAAGCTCAACGATGCGGCACTGCACTATGAACCAGAAACCTCTAGCGCGATGGGGTTTGGCTTCCGTTGTGGATTCTTGGGCTTATTGCACATGGAAATTGTGCAAGAGCGCTTAGAGCGAGAGTATAATCTGGATTTAATTATTACTGCCCCTTCGGTGGTGTACCGTGTTACTACCAATAAAGGTGAGGTATTGTACATCGATAACCCCAGTCATTTACCTTCTCCTAACGAACGGGAAAAAATTGAAGAACCTTACGTTCAAGTAGAAATGATTACACCAGAAACTTTTGTCGGGACTTTAATGGAGTTGTCACAAAACCGACGCGGTGTTTTCAAAGATATGAAATACCTCACCCAAGGACGTACTACACTCACTTATGAGTTACCTTTGGCAGAAGTGGTTACCGACTTTTTCGATCAGATGAAGTCGCGATCGCGCGGTTACGCTAGTATGGAATATCACCTGATCGGCTATCGAGAAAATCCTTTGGTGAAGCTAGATATTATGATTAATGGCGATCCAGTTGACTCTCTCGCTATGATTGTTCACCGCGATAAAGCTTACAACGTTGGGCGATCAATGGCTGAAAAACTCAAAGAATTGATTCCTCGCCATCAATTTAAAGTGCCAATTCAAGCGGCGATCGGTAGTAAAATTATTGCCAGCGAACACATCCCTGCTTTGCGGAAAGACGTGCTTGCTAAGTGCTATGGCGGTGACATTAGCCGAAAGAAGAAACTTCTGCAAAAGCAGGCAAAAGGTAAAAAGCGGATGAAAGCTGTAGGTACAGTGGATGTACCGCAGGAGGCATTTATGGCAGTACTGCGATTGGAACAGCAATAACATTCCTCTAACCCCTTCTCCATAAGAAGGGGATTAGTTTATTTTCAGCTTATACCAAATTGGCGAGCGGGAGTCTTATTTCAAAATTCTGGAATAGCCTATTAATCAATAGTTTTAATCTAAAATCACGCCACTTGCACTCAACGCGCTTAACCCGACGCCAGATGCACTCGACGCGCTTAACCCGCAAGGGCGCACTGGCTCCAAAATCCACGCATTGGTATTACTACCTGCCCCTTTCCTTAATCAGAACTCAGGTTAAAACTACATTTTTAAAATTTAACAAAAAGAGGTAAGCTCACTTTTATTTTACGCTTTACCTCTTGTAATCAGTGCTATTTTCTTTTTAAGAACTGTCATTGCTTAGTACAATCTGCCTTATTTTAGGCATTATCCAAGTCAGCTTTGAGCATCTATAACTAGACTTTAGAACGATCCGTCAAAATCTCGTAGCCAGTTTCTGTCACCAACACGGTATGCTCGAACTGAGCTGACAAAGCATTATCCACAGTCACAGCAGTCCAGCGATCGGATAAAATTCGGGTGTACTTAGAACCAGCATTGAGAATCGGCTCGATCGCTAGTGTCATCCCAGCACGTAGTTTTACATTTGGCATATCACGAGTGCGGAAGTTGAACACAGAAGGCTCTTCGTGCAAATTGCGCCCGACACCATGCCCAGTAAAGTCTTCTACTACACAGAAGCGATTAGCTTTAACATGATCTTCAATTGCGCCAGCGATATCCATCAGGTAATTTCCAGCTTTTACCTGTTCAATACCTTTATAAAGCGCCTCTTCCGCAACGCGAATCAGTCTTGCAGCTTCTGGAGAAACTTCACCCACGGCAATAGTAATGCAGGAGTCGCCATGAAAGCCTTCATAATAAGCGCCCGTATCTACTTTTAAAACATCGCCAGCCCGGATCACTTTCTTGGCATTGGGAATGCCATGTACAACTTCGTTGTTGATGCTGGCACAAATAGAACCAGGAAAACCGTGATATCCCTTAAAACTTGGTGTTGCACCCATTTCCCGGATGCGTTTTTCCGCATGAGCATCCAAGTCTGCTGTAGTCATTCCTGGCTGTACCAGTTCAGAAATCTCTTTGAGCACAGTTGCCACTATTGTTGCCGATCGCCGCATAATTTCTATTTCACGTGGCGATTTAATTTCAATGCCTCTACGCTGCCTTTTAGAGCGATTATCTTGAGCTGGTTGAGAAAGCAGATTACTTAAAATGTTCATGGGAAATTAATTATTGTTTGCGCCTTGCTGCTTAAATGGCTATTTTTTTCTATCTTAAGCGGTAGGCATAAATAGTGGTTCGTTGTTTATTGCTGGAAATGACTAGCAACTAACGAACCTGATGGTTATGTTTATTTACGCCTGGTTACTTAATCGAGAAGTAATACATATACTTAAATTAACTTATTTTTTGCCTCATATTTTATTCGTAGATTTTTGCTGCTGAAAACTAAAATGTAATTTTCATCCTCTATTTTCAATCTTTTACTGCCCAGAATTGATCGCAATGTCTCCAGTCATACCTGCCTCTGTATGCCCAGGGATAGGACAACGTAAGCTATATTTTCCTGGCTTCAGTGCTACAAATACCCATTCTGCTTCGGCACCAGGCTTTAGTTCCATCTCGTGGATTGCTCCTTTAACTTCTACTTTTCCTGCTTCTACTTTTTGTGTCCAAATGTTATCAGCAAAATCTTTGGCAGTGAAATAGTGCTTTTGCGCACTGGGATTTACTAGCCGGAGTGTGTAGCGTTTACCAGCTATAAATTCTAAATGATTTGGCTCAAACTTCAGTTCGTTGGCTACATTACCGAGGCTGACTGTCACTTGTGTTGGTGTTTGTTTCAGTAAATTTCCTGAATTATTGTCTGCCAATACAGGAGTAATAATAATGAAATTAAAACACAACAGCAATGCTAATGTTAAGTAAATACACTGTAGGAATTGCCAGGAAGTTTTCGCAACGAATTGAATCATAGCCTTTAATCTCAAGAAGTTAATCGCTAATTTTTGTTTGTACCATTAGCGATTAACCATCAGCCATTAACTTTTTTTACCTAATATTTTTCTTTGCTGTGACAGAAGAGCCAGCTGTGACTACAACAATTTTATCTGGATGAAGTAACTCCTTTGCTGCTTGATTGACTTGCTCAACAGTGACTGCCGCAATTTTATTAGTAAAAGAGTACAGTTCCTCTTGATCCAGCCCCCATACTTCATTCATCAAAATTCTGGATGACAAATCCTCTGGATTTGCTAAGGAGACATTATAGTTGCCGATCGCATTACGTTTAGCTGTCTCCAATTCCTCTGCACTAACGCCTTGTTGATGAATTTCTGCTATCAATCTACGGGTGCTTTTGATCGCACGATTTGTATCTTCTGGGGCTGTTTGCATTTCAATCAAAAATATCCCTACATTTTTCCCTGTTTGAAAGGTGCTGTAAATCCCGTAAGTTAAACCTTGGCGATCGCGTATTTCTGTTCCCAATCTGCTAGAGAGGGTATCGCCACCTAAAATTTGATTCAGGATCAAAGCTGCATAATATCGTGGATCTTGGCGGTTAATTCCCGTATTGCCCATATAAGTAACTGCTTGGTTTTTACCTGGCAGCACTGGATTAACACGGACAATTTTGTCTGGTATTTTTACGGTTGGATATTGTAACTTTGGAGCCTCACCGCTCACTTGCCAGTCACCAAACTCAGCTGCAATTAGCGATCGCACTCGCTCCGGAGAAAAATCTCCCACCAGTGTTAGCACTATCGTATCTGGACGATAATGTTTGTGCTTAAAATCAATCACATCCTGACGGCGAATCTGGCGCAAACTCTTTTGAGTGGGGAAGGAGTGTAAAGGATGATTCTGGGGATAAAGAGTTTGTATAAATATTCTTTGTGCAACTTCTGCCGGATCGTCTAATTCCTGCTTCAAATCTGTTAAAGCCTGTTGACGGGAAAGTTCCAACTCTTTTGCCGGAAAAGTTGCATTCTTGACTACATCTCCTAAAATCTGCACTAGAATTGGTAAATCTTCTGCCAAACTTTTACCTTCAATTTCTACACCTTCACGGTAAGTATCAAAGTCTAAACTCGCACCAAGTTCATCTAAAGTGTTGGCAAGTGTATACACATCCCTAGTTTTAGTGCCGTTCATCAAGTTTTCCGCAACAAGAGATGCCAACCCAGCTTTATCTGCTGGATCAAATTCCGTACCAGCTTTGATGTTTCCACTTAAGGTTACTGTAGGAGTACTTCGATCCGGCAATAACAACACTCGCAAATTGTTAGGCAACGTGAATTGCTCTGGCAAAGTCAAAGTGACAGGCGTTGTTGTTACATCCACCACTGGAAGATACTTCGCGACTTCATCAGGTAACTCGGTTGAGCCGGAAGAAAAATTTTCTTTAATTTGTGTGGAAGATGGTTTGGCATTACTATTATTTTCCGTCTGTATCTGGCTTGGTTCAAAAAAGCCGATAGTACGTAATTTTCGTTGTAGGTATTTATTTGCGACACGTTGTACATCTTGTGCAGTTACCTGACGAATTGCCGCTAAGTAACTATCTGTATATCTGTAATCACCAATCGTAGTTTCATTGTTCCCTAATTGCATTGCTTGACTGGTAATATCCCGGTTTTCCAAGATTACACTAGCTTCTAGTTGTGCCTGCGCACGATTTACTTCTGCTTGTGTAACTCCTGTTTTGGCAAGATTGGCGATCGCTTTTTGCATCACCAAGTCAATCTTTTTCAAAGAGCGATGAGAATTTGCAGTCACCGCTAGTTCGTACCAACCCCCTTCACGCAAGCTTGTAACATAACCTGTCAAATCAGTAGCTAAACCAGATTCTACTAACACTTGATAGAGGCGAGAATTCCGCCCTTCCGTCAAAATATAATCCATCACATCTAGCGCTGGCACATCTGAGTGATTTGCAGCAGGCAAAGGATATACGGTGTATAAAAGTGCGTTTGCTCCCGGTTCTCGTAATACAAGAGGAGAGGAAGACGCGGAGAGGTTGAGACGCGGTGAGGAAGTCGGAGTCTTGGCGGTTCCCGTCGAGTCTGAACTTCCGAACCCGGAGGGCGACGCGGAGAAATTATCAAACATATTCCCCGTGTCTCCGTGTCTCCGTGTCTCCGTGTCTTGTCTATCCTTCTTCCGAATTTTCCCAAATATCTCTTTCACTGCTGTCAAAGTTTTTGCAGTGTCGAAATCACCAACAATTATCAAAACCGCATTATCAGGGCTATAGAATTCTTTATAATACTTTTGTAATTGTTGAACTTGAAATTTCTCGACATCAGCTTTGGTTCCACCTATGGGCAAGCCGTAAGGATGCTTGGGAAATGCTGCTCTCAACACAGCTTGGCTGAGGCGATACTCTGGATCGTTGTCGTAACCCTGCAACTCAGAAATTACTACCCGCTTTTCGCTTGCTAATTGCTCGGCATCAAGCAGAGCATTTTCCATCCTATCCGCTTCTAATTCCAAAAGAGCGTGCAGCTTATCACGCTCTGCTGTATTGTAATATGCAGTTTGGTCGTAGCTAGTGAAGGCGTTTGAGTCACTACCCAAAGCACTAAACAAACGCCCAAATTGAATCGGACGATTTTTTGTGCCTTTAAACATCATGTGTTCTAATTGGTGGGCAATACCATTTACCCCTGGTTCTTCGTTGCGTGAACCCACCTTGTACCACACCTGTACTGTCACCACTGGTGCGGAATGAACTTCCTTTGTCAGAATAGTAAGATTATTTTCTAGTATTGTTTTACGGACGTTGTCTGTCACTAAATTTCTTTGTGTTCTTTTTAAGATATTTTCATTGCGATTATTTACTCTAGTAGATCCGATATTAATTTGACTTGTCACAGATCCATTACCCAGTAGCAAAACCGCAATCAAACAGAGACTAAACACAAAAATTAGAAAACGATATCTATGCAATGCGGTAAAAACACCCATGTATTTGCTGAAAGCATCTACAAATTAGATTACAGATTTTTCTGACTATAGCGTGTTCTTTAGTACTTGAGGCTTTTTTTAAATTAATTCTATTTTCTCAAAAAGCTATAAGGTTAGTCTACTAGCTACGGCTAGAGGAAATTCTTTGCAAGAGTGGACTAAATTTTAATAGTTTTGAACTTCTCAAAATCATCGCTAAAAACATGGGTGATCCAGTAGATTGGGCAGAGTCTGCAATTTCTTACGAAACCTTTGTCAGGCAAGCCGATGGTATACCGATACCGCAAAGCTCATCGCCAAAAATCATCGCGGCGATGCTACGCCTTTTAGATGTTCAAACAGGGATGCGAGTTTTGGAGGTTGGCACAGGTTCTGGATACAGTACAGCAATGCTGGCATATTTAGTGGGGAAAACAGGTTATGTCGTTTCTTTAGATATAGACTCAGATTTGGTGGAGCGTGCTACTAGATTATTGACTTCACAAGGTTTTGATATGGTAAAGGTAGTAGCACAAGATGGTAGAGAAGGTTATCTACCTGCTGCGCCTTTTGATCGCTTAATTGTTTGGGCAACAGGAGATGCTTTGTCACCCGCTTGGGTGGAACAAGTAAGAAAAAATGGTGTAATTGTCGCTCCTATTCGACTTCTGCCACTAGCAAATACTACAGCCATAACTCGTGTCTGGATTGACTGCGATCGCATCCCTAAAGGAGAAAAATTGATTCCTGGAGGTTTTGTTCCCTTAAGCAATCAATCCCGCTACCAATGGCACGGCTATGCTGAAGAAGCGGATTTAGCTGTATTAGAAAATTATCAACCTGTAGCTTGGGTGAGTTCACAGTGGCTGCGAAGTGAAAAGGCAGCCCAACACAAGCCAAAATTTCTGTACTTGTTACAAACTGCTTCCCCTCAAAATAGCCCTCTTCAAGACAACGAGGATGTGATGGGGCTGCGAGCTTATCTTTTGGCTAATAACCCACGTGGGCTGACAACAGCTTCAACCCCAACCCTTGGGCTTGGTAGCGCCATAGGTATTAGCCAACCTGATAGTTTAGCGCTGCTGTCTGAGTTTGATCACGCCTATGTTAAAGCGGGGACAGATGCTGCTGCAATAACTCTAGCTAGCTGGATTGATAATTGGCGTGCAGTTGGAAAACCTGGTTTTGAACAACTTCGTCTACTTGTTAATAAAATACCTTCTCGTTGGACAGTACAGGCAACATTACCCTTGTTTTAATTAATTACGAATTAAGTTTTGTTAATACTCGAATGAATTCCAAGGGTAAGCCATCGGCATCGGCAATAAAAGTGATTTCATAAATGCGATCGCCTATTTGTTGCTGCGTCGGTTCTAAAAGTACCTTGAGCGGTTGTAATTGCTCTGGCTGATTTTGTGCAGCCAAAGCCAAGCGCTCTTTTAAACTTGTTAACCAACTAGGTAAATCAGTCGCGATCGCAGTGATATCGAAAGACAAATGGTAGTACCCCACATAATGTTCGTCAGCAAATGCGTCTGGCGCTGGTTTTGGTTCAGGTATTTGAATGAGTTCAATTCTGCCACCTAGCCCTTCCATCCAACAGGCGAGGGTGTAGCCTGTAGTGAAGCGATCGCAAACTGTGAACCCCAGTTGTTCGTAGAAAGCGATCGCTCGATGAATATTAGCAGTGCGAATTGAAACGTGGTGCATATAGATAGGGTACTGGTGATTGGGTATTGGGTACTGGGGAAAACGGTGCTAGGATGTCTTAATTACTAATCCCTAGTCCCCAGTCACCAGTCCCTAGTTCATTCAAACAATCTGAAATAAGGGTAGCGTACTGGTACACCAGGTTCTTTGTCTAAATCAAAATTAATAACTTCCCAACAAGGTTCTTCAGCGGGATCGGGGCTAAACTCCACTGGCAAACCATATAGGCGGGCGGAAGTTCCTTCCTGTTGCCCCCCTCGCCAAGGAGTACTACGCTCTAAGTAGCCACTCATCAATTCCTGATAGCGGCGAGCAATAATTACCCGTGTTGCTCGATAACCTTGTGTATATAGCTTGTCTAGAGCTTCGTGTATTTCAAATCGAATACCATCGGGATGAGTATGTTGCCGATACCATTCCCCATTCCACCTGCGCCAATGACGCCCAGACTGTAGATGAATCAACTCTCCAGTTTTGGGATTAGCTTCAAACGCCCCATGACGAGGACATAAATAAGTATCTGTTAGTGTCAGTGCCGGAATTGTCTGGCGGCAGTGGGGACACTGAATTTCGGGACCAAATATTGGGTACTGCAAGCCTGGATTCATCATGAAGTGCGTACAAGAACAATGTTGTTGTCTTCACTAGTAGTGACGTTAGTTTTTTTTACACTTCTGCGCCACATGATTAGGGTACCTACTTACTGCTGCCTCAGTGAACGGTCTTGACGCCGTGATATCCTGGTTTTGCAACCAGTTTTCAAGGTTGGATTTCTCCAGTGTTCCTGAGTACCATATTCATAATTCATATTCTATCGTGTCAAACGCTTCCTACTGGTCTTCTGTGGACATTTCTCAAGCTGCCTTCGTCGCCAACAATGCTGTGGTTATAGGTTCGGTATATATAGCGACAGGAGCCAGCATTTGGTATGGAGCAGTAATTAGAGCAGATGTAGAACGCATCGAAATTGGTGAATGTACAAATATTCAAGATGGAGCCATTCTACATGGCGATCCCGGTCAACCGACAATATTGGAAGATCATGTTACAGTTGGGCATCGTGCTGTCGTTCATTCTGCCTATATTGAAAGTGGTAGTTTAATCGGGATTGGCGCAGTAATTTTAAATGGAGTGCGGGTGGGTGCTGGCAGCATTATTGGTGCTGGTGCAGTGGTAAATAAAGATGTTCCACCTAAATCCCTAGTTGTTGGTGTTCCTGGAAAAGTAGTGCGTCAAGTGACTGATGTTGAAGCGGTAGAACTAGTTGAACACGCCGAGCGTTACAAAAAGTTAGCGCTCTTTCATGCTGGCAAAGGAACTGATATGGGTTTTGGCGCTCCCCATTGAGGAAGGAGGGGACAAGGAGAGTGGGAGACAAGGGGACACGGGGACACGGGGACACGGGGAGTAATAAACATTGCCCCCAACCCTATTCCCTATTAATAATGACTAATGACTAATGACCAATAACCAATGATTATTGACTAATTTTGTAAATATTCTTTACATAATCTATTGAGAAAAGTTGCCCACTTAGGCTAAAAATAAAAATGAGAACAGTTGATAAAACTTTAAGCTCTATTTAACAGAGGGGTTCTAAATATGGACTTAGATATGCGTTTGCTTATTGTGTTAGCACCGATCGCGATCGCTGCTGGTTGGGCAGTTTTCAATATTGGTGCTGCTGCTCTAAATCAATTGCAAAACTTTTTAAACAGAGAAGCCTAAACTATACTCCGCATCATCAGTAACAAACTGACTGTTTCTCCAAATGAGAGGCAGTCGGTTTTATTTTTGGTTTGTTAGTGGTTAGTAGTCACCACTAACTACTATCTACTAACTAGTATCTACGTTATGGATATCGACTCTTTACTCAAACCCTTTCAACGCTTTGGTGTCAATCTTGGATTAGAACGCATCCAAAAATTGTTAGCGAGTCTTGGTAACCCCCATCATCAAGTTCCTGTCATTCAGGTTGCTGGTACTAACGGTAAAGGTTCTGTTTGTGCCTATCTTTCTGCTGTGCTGACAGAGGCAGGTTATCGTACCGGACGCTATATCTCTCCCCATTTAGTCGATTGGACGGAACGTATTTGCCTCAACGAACAGCCTATTTCCTTAGAGGAATTTTGTAATTTATTACTAAAAGTTCAAGCTGCTATCAGTTTGGAGGATGAACCACCAACTCAGTTTGAAGTGATTACGGCAGCAGCTTGGTTATATTTCGCTCAACAAAAAGTTGATATAGCGGTAGTAGAAGTTGGATTGGGAGGACGCTTGGATGCTACCAACGTTTGTGATCAACCTCTTGTCACCATCATCACATCTATCAGCCGCGAACATTGGCAGAACCTTGGCCCTACTGTTGCTCATATTGCTAGAGAAAAAGCTGGTATTCTTAAACCAGGATGCCCTGCTGTAGTAGGAACTTTGCCACCAGATGCAGACAAAGTTGTGCGATCACGTATTTTAGAATTACAATGCCCCAACTTTATGCCTCAAAGCGCCTGTCAAATTAGCACGGAATGGGCAGAATATAAATCAATTATAAATCAAAACAGCACAATTAAATATCCCTTACCGCTACAAGGACAAATTCAACTGACTAATTCAGCTTTAGCTTTAGCAGCGCTGGAAATGTTGCAACAAAGGGGTTGGCAGATTTCTGAAGCGGCTATCGTTAACGGTATGGCAAAAACCAAGTGGCCGGGGCGAATGCAATGGACTAGTTGGAAAAACCATAAATTATTACTTGATGGCGCTCATAACCCAGCCGCCGCCCAAGTTTTACGAGATTATGTAAATACCCTCAATACTCCCGCAGTTAGTTGGGTAATGGGAATGCTTTCCACAAAAGACCATAAAGATATTTTTAAAGCTTTACTGCAACCCAATGATCGATTGTATTTAGTACCTGTTCTAGATCATAGTTCAGCTCATCCTGAAGAATTAGCTGTGCTAGCTAAACAAATTTGCCCTGAATTAAACTTATGTGTTGTTTATCCAAATTTATTCTCAGGGTTAGAAGCTGCTTTTAGCTCAACGGATAATTTAGTTGTTTTATGCGGTTCACTATACTTAATTGGACATTTTTTACAAACTAAGTAAAAAACAAGAAAGCTCCCCGATTTCTTTGAGAAATCGGGGAGCTGGGTTTTTAAAATTAGCCATTAGCTATTAACTAACTCCTTGTGCTATTCCACTCCTGCGCAGCATCTTCTAAAGCTTTATCTACTGTCTTCTCATCTAACATAGCTGCTTGCAAATTCTCATAAATTGCCTTTTGTAAGACATTAAAATTCTTCAATTTGGGAGTTAAAACTTCTGCTTGTTGTAGTTGACTGGCGCTAATTGTACGTGCTCTATCTATGGTTGAGGCATTTACTGGTACATCTTTAAAGTAGCTATCAGATAAAGCCTTAACTGTAGATGGCAGAACATTCGCTTGTTTGGCAAAAGCTAGCTGATTTTCATCATTAGTAACAAACAAGGCAAATTTAACAGCAGCATCAGGTTGTTTAGTATCGCGGGGAATAACTACGTTCATGACAGCTACATTTTTTTTGCCAGTATCGCCAGTAATTTGAGGGGCAATGTCAGAATATTTAGCGATCGCTGGTGCATTTTTGCTAATCTGTTTTAAAAATTCAGCCCCCGAAGCTAATAACGCTGTTTCTCCAGCTTGATAAAGTTCGATAGCATGGCGGTGTCCTTGAGTTAAAACCTCTTTCGGAAGCAGTCCTTTTTTATAAAGATCTACCCAATACTGAAACGCTGCTTTGCCTTGAGGAGAGTTAAAAGCAGCTTTACCTTCGGCATCTACTAAGTTTACTCCCATCTGCACAAAAGATTCTAAAACTTCTCCGGAATCTTGCGGAACAAAAGTAACAAAAAAGGCATACTTACCAGTTTTATCTTTAATTTGTTGGGCTGCTTGTGCTAATTCAGTGTAAGTACCGGGTACTTTATTTATACCTGCCTGTTTTAATAAATCAGTGTTATAAATAGTTAGCCGTGTGGTGAGATACCAGGGTATCCCAAAACTCTTACCATTAAGCGTACTAGCTTTCCATATATTGGGTAAATAGGAGGAACGAGCGTTATTTGGAACTTTTGTATCCAAATCTAACCAAGCATTTCGACCTGCTAATTGCGACGCAAAATCTGGATTTAGGTTAACAACATCAGGTGGCGTTTTTGCGGAGACAGCTGTTAAAATTTTGTTTTGCATTTCCGCCCAAGGTATATCTACCCAGTTAATCTTTATACCTGAGTTTTGTGATTCAAAATTTGCAATCAGGCTTTGGAAGTAGTCGGTAAATTGAGGTTTGAGTTGCATAGTCCAAAACTCAACTTTTGCCGCTCCTGAAGATGCCTGTTTTGTGCTTGTGCTGACGTTACCTGTGCTGCAACTGATAATCCAAGTTGTCAATAAACCAAGTAGCGCCCAAATAGTTAATTGTTTGAATTTCCGAATTTGAATCATTGTGTTTATGGTGCTTGAATTCAACCAAGGAGAAAAGACGATACAAAATTTTCGAGATTATAAGGTCATTGGTCATTGATTCTTCACCAATGACCAAGGATAAATGACCAAGGACAAAATAGCTTAACATTTAAATTTTTCAATTTAGCATTCATGCGAGCAAAACTGTGGTTAAAAGCTTCACGAGTCTGTTTGGCAAATCTAATAAAGGAGTTGGCATCGAACTTGCACCACAATGCGTGAATGTAGCCCGTTTACGCAAGCAACGCCAAGGCCTGAAACTAGACGCTTTAACATCTGTGTCAGTTCCAGAAGGTGTTTTTATCGATGGTCAAATTGCTGATCCTCCAGCAATGGCACAAATTATTCAGCAGGCACTCTCAGAAAGTAAAATCAACGCTTCTAGAGTTGCGACTTCTGTGACGGGACGAGATTCAGTTGTGCGTCTAATACCCGTCCCAGCAGAATTAGATGATAAAGAATTACGGGAGATGGTGTTAAACCATGAGGCAGGTTTGTATTTGCCTTATCCACGTGAAGAAGCTGATGTAGATTATCAGAAACTTGGGTACTTTGTAGATGAGGATGGGATTGAAAAGGTACAGGTACTTCTTGTTGCTACTCGTAAGGAAATCACTGATACCTATATAAGAACATTTGAACAGGCAGGATTGCAAATCGATGTATTAGAGATTAACAGTTTTGCACTGATTCGCACAATTCGCGATCAACTGCGGCAATTTGGGCCACAAGAGGCAGCAGTGCTTGTCGATATTGAATTTGACAGCACAGAAATTGCCATTGTTGTTAATGGAGTACCGCAATTTTCGCGGACAGTGCCACTTGGAACTTATCAGATGCAAATGGCGCTAGCAAAAGCAATGAGTGTGCCTGCATCACGAGATATGGAGTTGTTGCGAGGAATTACCATTCCTTTGAATCCACAAGATGCAGGTAAAACTGGTGTTACTGAGGCAAATCCTGGATTAGCAGCGATGATGCGGGTATTAGGAGAACTCACAGACGAGCTGCGCCGTTCCATCGATTTTTATCTCAATCAAAGTCAAAACTTGGAAGTAGCGCAGATTTTTTTGGCAGGGGCAGGAGGTGGGTTAGCACAGTTGGATGAATTTTTTACGCAACGGTTGAGCTTACCAACTTCTCAAATAGATCCCGTCGGTGCTTTGTCATTACAAATTGACGAAGAAAAATATCCACCAGTGCAGCGCCCTGGATTAGGAATAGTGCTTGGACTTGGAATGCGGGAGGTGTAGCAAAATGTACAGTTTAGAAATTAACTTTCTCAACGATCGCCCAGGTATCAAAAGAACAAATGAAAAAAGGGCAAAACCAACACTTCCTGTTGGAAATTTCACTCCTGTATATATAGGAGTTGGATTGGGCTTAATTTTTCCGCTTTTGGTGGGAGTTGGTTGGTGGTTCTTGCAAGCGAAAAATGCTGAGTTAGAGCAGCAGGTAGCACAGTTAGAACAGGAGAACAAGAACTTAGAAGTACAAATAGGAAGCATAAACAAAATCAAGGAAGAAACGAACAGAATCAAGGAACAAACTCAATCTTTAGTTTCTGTATTCGATCAGATTCGTCCTTGGTCAGCAATGTTGCAAGAATTACGCGATCGCATTCCGGCAACCGTACAAATACAGAATATTAGGCAAATGGCACCCGTTGCCGCCAAAGAAGGACAGCAACCAACCAACCCTGCTGGAGGAATAGAAATTAATGGAGTGGCTCGCTCCTTTAATGATGTCAACGATTTCTTGCTTGTTTTACAACAATCTCCTTTCTTTAAACCCAGTGAAGCAAAAATTGTTTCTGCTGAATTAGTAGAAACACCATTATCCAATTCTCAAACAGGAAGTGCATCAAAAAAGACAATACAAATGGTCAAATACACTCTTCAATCCGCGATGAGTGATGTTCCGGCTTCTGAATTAATTCGGGAATTAGAGCAAAAAGGCACAGTGGGATTAGTAACGCGCATTCGCAATCTGCAAAAAACAGGAGTCATTCAAAAATGACGCTGAGTGAAGATTTAAATTTTATTGATGCTGGAGAGCTAGACGAGGCTATATCAGGTTTCCCTGTTATTTTTGGCATTACCTTTACACCCAAAATTATTGGCATTGTAGTAGGAGTTTTGGGAATTGCTGGAGCACTTTTTATGGTGTTAAATTTAGTGATGCCAGCTTGGGAATCCTTTCAACAGCAGCAAGCAAAGCAAAACGATCTGCAAGGGCAAGTAGAACAAAAGAAATCTACCATCAAACAGATGGGCAAAGTAAAACAGGAGCAAATCGAGGCAAAACAGCAGCAGATCCAAGTATTAGCATTATTTGCTGACGAGAAAACATTAGATACATTGCTGATCGATTTGAATCGTTTAATTGAAGCTGGTAATGGGAAACTTGCTTTCAATGCTGTCAGAGCCAAACTAAGGAAATTTACCCCAACTTCTAATCAACCCGAACCAATCACCGATAATTCTCTAGGAGCGGGAGCTAATGGCAAATTGAAGCGTAGTATTATCAGTATCGATATCATTGGCACCTATGAACAAACACAATCAATTCTCCGCAATATAGAGCGTTTACAGCCTTTGCTTATAGTTAAAGACTATCAATCCACTCTGGCTCCAGAACCAACTCCTGAAAAAGACAAAGTAGTAAGTAGAATTGGCCCAGCAGCGATTTCTACATCTTTCCAGTTGGAAGCATTGATGCCCCTTAATCCAGAGGAAGTTGCCGCCGCTCAAGCAGCTCCTAAAAAGTAATGGAAAGTAAAAGAAGGCAGATGGCAGATGGCAGTCCCAATGAAACAAGTTTCATCGCCAGGCATGAAAAACCTCACCCCGTCCTGTCGGACACCCCTCTCCTTAGCAAGGAGAGGGGCAGGGGGTGAGGTGACTTTCAAGTCAGATAGCAGAAGGCAGAAGGGGAAATAAGGAGTTTGATCCCAAAGTGTTAATTACATAGACTTTCAGGGAACTATACAAGTAATCAACTGCGCTCTGACTTACGTACAAATAACTAGGAAATATATTCTGATTTTCCTGTTTTCACTGAATGAGTAATTCGGTAAGGATTCAAACCTGTTTTCACAGGGATAAGCTTCTCAGCCGGAAATTTATTTCCAGGCTAGATAGTACAAATATTTGAAAAATTGTCTAAAAATTTGGTGTTTTGTGAGGAATGAACTGTGAAACAACTTCACGGTAACGGATTAATATTAGGTGCTACTGCAATAGTTTTTTTAGTAGCTCAACCAGTTAAAGCACAACTTGCTCAAGTTACAAATGTACAATTAAAACCAGTTACTGGTGGAATCAATGTTGTTTTAACAACTTCTTCCAGTTCCCGCCCCCAAATTTTCACTACAAAAAGGGGCAATTCTCTGGTCGCAGATATTATTAATTCTCAACTGCGTTTACCAAAAGGTAATAATTTTCGTCAAGAAAATCCTGCTCCAGGAATTACGTCAGTTGAAATGAATCAGCTAGATACTAATAGTATCAGACTGATAATAACTGGAAGTAACGGTACGCCTAGTAGTCAACCTGTAAAGCGAGGAACTAATGGAGTGACTCTCGGTTTTACGCCATCAGAAGGAACTACTGCTTCAACATCTCCCCAAATACCTGCTGCTAACCCAGCTCCAGTACAGGCTTCCCCCACTCCAATTGTTCCTAATCCGCAAGTCAGTATTGATGGTACAACTGCCCAACTAGCCCAACCCGGACGTCCACCTGTTCCAGCTCCGCCTTTCTTGCCAAGAGCTGTAGCTCCACCAGTTGGAGATATTGCGATCTCAAATATGGACGCCTCCCCAAGTATTGTTGATTTAGGAACACAAGAACGCGTACCTCGGCTTGTGTTGCGAGATGCTCCTGTAAGAGAGGTTTTGTCACTGCTAGCCCGTGCTGCTGGTTTGAACTTGGCTTATACAACATCAGCACCATCTACAGGAGGACAGCAAGGAGCAGCTAGTGCAGCAACTGATGGGCCGACAATTTCCATAGATATAGAAAATGAGCCAGTACAAGATGTGTTTAACTATGTCTTGCGCTTGAGTGGTTTGGAAGCTAACCGCAATGGACGCACAGTTTTTGTGGGAACGAAACTACCAAATGCCACCCGCGATTTGGTTATGCGGAATCTACGTCTTAATCAAATTAAGGTAGATACTGCTTTGAGCTTTCTGGTGTCCTTGGGAGCAGAAAGTGCAATCACACGTGAGCGCTTAGTTACCAGTGTCAATGCTGTACCCGTAGGCGGTGCAGCGAATACCGCAGTTACCCAAACTCAAACAACAACTGAACTCAAAGTAGAAACTCTGCGTACGGATTTTCAAGATATAGTACCATTACTACGAGGTCTACAGGCATCAGGAGACCAACGCAGTAATTCCATTACCTTAGTGGGGCCTGCTAGGTTAATTGATATTGCGATCGCTCAACTAACTCAGCTTGATATCCGCCGTCGGCAAGTGGCAATTAACGTCAAGATTATTGATGTCAACCTCCTGAATACTAAGGACTTCAACACTAGCTTTTCCTTTGGAGTTGACAAGAATTTCTTTGTTAATGATGGTGGTGCAGCAGCTCTGAATTTTGGTGGTGTTAATCCACCTACTAGTGCGCAGACGACTAAACCTGGTCATCTTACTCCACCCATAACCAATGTTCCATTGCCAGAAGGCGCTGAGTCAAAACCTTTCTTTGATGCTCAACCTAATGCTCCTTTTGGGAAGTTAAGTACTGGAAGTCCTGCTCCATTTGGTGATAACCCTAACTTTCCTAATGGACTGATGCCTCGTCCCGCCTTTGGTACAAACGGCAATCCTCTACAACCCGGCATAACAGAAATAACTGAAGATGGAATTGAATTCGGGTTGCCAACGCTGTTCCAATTCCCTAAACGCTTCCTTGCCACCTTACAAGCTCAAGTCACTAGTGGTAATGCCAAAATTTTGACAGACCCGACCTTGACAGTGCAAGAAGGCGAAGAAGCTCAAGTGCAGTTAACAGCAGAAGTGTATGGAGGTATTCAAACAGTAACAGGAGAAGGAGGTATTTTGAGAAAACCAATTATTAAAGACGCAGGTTTAACTCTTGCAGTTAAAGTTGATAAAGTTGATGATAATGGTTTTGTCTCTTTGTCTGTTGCTCCTACTGTGTCTGCACCTAATGGTACAACCTCAAGTCCTGATGGTGTGATTACTCTGCTGGCACAAAGAAGTCTTAGATCGGGGTTAATTCGCTTACGCGACGGTCAGACACTAATTCTTAGCGGTATTATCCAGGAGTCAGACCGAACAAGTGTCTCCAAAGTTCCTATTTTGGGTGATATTCCCCTCTTGGGTTCGTTGTTTAGAAAAACAAATAAAGTCAACCAGCGCCAAGAAGTTATTGTTTTGCTCACACCCCAAGTGATGGATGATTCGGAGCGCTCCTCCTATGGCTATAACTACAGTCCTAGTCCAGATGTGAGGCAAATGCTAGAACGTAGAGGGTTGCAGGTTCCTAGACGGTGAGGTAAAACTGCGTTCAAATTTTTATTATTATGTGTCACTATCGGGACAGGAATGCCACCTGTCCTTTAATGTTTTGGTTGTAAAAAACAAATATTTAGCTATTTTTCAACATAACTAAAATCGCTATATTCTTTCCCTGTTCTCTTACCTGACTAGATACAGCAGATTTCAACTTCGTGAGGTACAGAAATACCCCACCCGCGAAGACAGCGCACCCTCACGCCAGGTGACGCCAGGTGCTACCCTG